>NZ_JADBUB010000258.1:0-6406 GCF_020245865.1 Microcystis sp. M169S2 | reverse complement strand
TTTTTTTTTTTATTATAAGAAAAGGGATTATACCGTTGTAAGCCACACCCCTTATACAGTGCGGGTTACAACGGTGACAACGGTAAACAACGCGCTTTTAAAACCTTTTCCACGACTTGCCATTTTCGGGCAGATTTTCTATCGGGGCGAATGCGATCACCGTTCCCGGGGAGCCGTTCCCGGGTAGCTTCCGTTTTTTCAATTTGTCCATGGTGCGGGCTAAAGCCTGCTGTGCTTTGTATCGATAGGCTAGATCGAGATCGTCCACCCACACCTGCCCAGACCAAAACTGGATCGGTTCTCCCTCTGAGTCAGCGAGAAAGATTACTAATTCGCCGTTGTTAGGCGTTGCCGGTTGTTTTGTTAGGGTGGTAAGTATTTCTTCTATCTCAGTCTCAAGCTTTTCGATTCGCTCCTCAAGGGATTCGATGTGCATTCCGAATCCATGATCCTGCGATAGCTTATCAGCTTCTATCTTGTCGATTCGCTCCTGTAATTCTGCGATCGTTTCGCTGCGATATTGTTCTATCTCAGGGTAGTGATTGGCTTCTATCCCGATCTCTATGGCTTTTATGCGATCCTCAAGCCGTTCATCGAGGATCGATAAAAGAAGTCTCTTAGCTGCCAAATTGAGAGACTCTCCGGTTTCTGCAAAATTTTGCAAGGTGCCCAATTGCCGGGCATTTAGGGAAAAGCTAATCGCCATAATCTAAATTTAATCTAAAGTAATCTAGCCTAATCTAGTCTAATCTAATTTTAATCTATTGTCAATTGATTATCTTCTGGAAAGAATCACGCCTATGGCTGCATATAATCCGTGTAATTGTGAAGATATTTCTAGGTTTTTCTTTTTGCCACGATATTTAAAATAGTAATTACTAGGCAAAACTTGATAATTATTTATCGAAATTTCTCCTGATGTGTATTTTATTGATAGTTTAGGAGGATTTTCGTCGTCTTCGCTAAATTCTGGGATCGTGATAGTAGAATTCTCAAATCTATCTTGAAACGCCTTAAACATTTTTGGGTTAGGGGTTTTACTAAAATCTTTTTTGTGCGATTGATTTTTTCTTTTGTTAGGCAATGCCTGAGATTGTTCTAAGATTTCGATTTTTGCTTCTAGCTTGAGTATTTGAAAAATAGCGTCGCTGATTCTTCGGCTGCCATAATTTGAGATCCCTTTGGCAGTATTCCATCTAAGAAATAATCTCAATTTTGCATTTAATTGAGATAGCCTTTTTTTAAGGGTAGATAGCTTCATCGATTTACTCCTAATGGGTTTAAAATTGAAAACTGAAACTGATAACTGATAACTGATTACTGATTAACTAACTCTAACCGGGATTGTTCATCCCAATTTTCCCAGGCTAAACTTTCACAAGAAAAAGCAAAATCTACGCTTTCCTCACTATCTTGATCGTAATAGCAAATTACAGTAGCGTAAGACCCAAAATCATGGGAAAACCACTTAATCGCTAGTCTTGTTCCAATAGGTTCGGGTCCGAATTGTCTTCTTAATTGATCTATAAAGATTGCTGCTTCTTTTGTAGCTTTTCTCGAATAATTAGAAGCTCCGATTTGTACACAATCCTCATTGATTGGGGTAGGGCTAATCTCTATATAATCTCTCATTTTACCTCCTAAATTTTTACTGTTTACTGATAACTGATAGCTGATAATTGATAACTGATATAATATTAAAACTGCTGAATAATTACACCACTCTCAAATTTAATGACAGTAGTTTTATTTTCAAGATAAGTAAGCGCAGCAGACTCTATCTCATCATCTTCTGTAGGTGTATAACCATAATCTGCCGCTGCTTCTAAAGCGCTAGAATATTCAGAATATTCACACCGGAAAGCGATCCGATCAAATTCTATTGACTTATTAAGGGCATTTTCTAAATCTTCTAGATACTCGACTAAAGCCTTAGCCCCGGACCATGACCACTTAGCATTCTCATCTTCTTTGAGTAGCTTAATAGCTCTCTCAGTGCTTAAATTTTCGTACATTTTTTTACTCCTATATATTTTTTTGCTGATAACTGAATACTTGATCATTAGGCAGGTATCCGATATTTAATCTTTAACCCTGTGGCCTGCTCAAAACTTTTCTGATCCATAGGGCTGAAAACTACGAAGCCCCACCCAGTAGAAGATTCTCTGATCCCTATTCCTATACCCGGATAGGCATTTAGTAAGTCTTTGGCTTGATTAATTGCAAGTTCCAAAGAGCTGCATAGCGAGATATTTGTCATTGATGTACTCCTTTTAATCTATATCTTCATAGTAATCTAATCTAATCTAAATGCCAAGGGTTCATCGATTAGATTATCTTATCTATAGATATAAGATAATCTAATCTAAAGACGCTTGACACTATGCCTAATCTAATCTAATCTATAGATATAGATTAATAGGAGATCATCATCATGAATCCACTGTCCCGCGATCCAATCATTCAAGGCTTTTTATCTGTATTCAATCCTCAAGTAATTGATGGGATTTTCTACTTTTTCAATGAACTGGATAAATATGAAGCGAAGCAGCGCTATGACGATAATCGCCGGCGATTTCTTGAGCAGGCCTTACGGCTTTATGAGCAAGGGGAAATGTCGAAAGATCAGCTTAAAGTAGTAATCGATCTTTTGCCAGAAAAAACCATAGAGGTACAAGCTACCCCTGTTCGTCCTAGTCCGGCTGATCCTAAATCAGAGATCGATTTAGAATCGCTTCTAAATAAGATCATGAATCAATAAAGTAGTTTAGCCGGCTAATATTAGCCGGCATTAGGAGGATAGGAGTAAAACGATGAAGCAATTTGTAATTTTTAATTCTAAGCAGGAATTCTGGACGGGCCAAGGCTTTTCAAAGAATCCTGCTGACGTAAAATTATTTTGCGGAAATAAGGCTCATTCTGAGTGCTATTGGGAGTTTAATAATTCTCCCCGATCTGGTGAGTTTTATGGCTATAGTTGCACTTATCCCGCATTAGGCAATTTTACTCAAGACTAAAGATTGTTTGTGATCAGTTACCAGTTATCAGTTATCAGTAAACAGTAAACATAGGAGTAACAAAATGAACCTAGAAAATCTTGATCAATTCTGTAGCACAGAAAATTACTACACCAATCCTTTTTATCCTTTTCTTTACACCGATGGTGTAAAATATGTGGCCGAAAATGGTAAAGCTTATTGGTTGCTTGATGCAATTGCTTCATGGCAAGGTGAACCCATTATTAAAAGCAATCAAGATTTAAGTCAGATTCAATTTTGGAAGTTAAAAGTTAATCCTGATCAGTCAGCGATTCTTATCTGCGAGCGAGATACAGATGAACCCGTAATCACTCAAAAGATACCTTTGACCGATTTTCCCATTCCAGGGATCACGCTTTATTTGTGTGATATGAGAACTGGAAAAGGTGTTTTAATTCTCCCTAGTGAGTATTAATCACCAATTATCAGTTACCAGTTATCAGTTACCAGTTTGTTGGACAAATTACTTAGGAGTAAAAATGCCAGAATTCACAGGATCAATGTCAGTTACTATCGAAGTAACTATCAAGGCCAAAAATCGAAAGGAAGCCGAATCTTTTTTCGATGATATTTATCTTGATGTTTCAATTGGAACTAATGAAAATTCAGAGGTAAAAATATTAAGCGATAATACTGACCTCATCGAAAATAATTGGGAGATAGAAGATTAGGTTAAGTTGGTTATCAGTTATCAGTTATCAGTTATCAGTTATCAGTTATCAGTTATCATAATAAATATCGCTATGAAAATAGGAGCAAAATGACTCTTTTTCCGTATACAGGGACTCAAACTATAAAATTCAAATTGACGATAAAGGCTAAAAGCCGAAAAGAAGCAGAAGAAAAATTCAAGAAAATGTGGCTAAACTGTCACATTGATCCAGATTGCTGGTGGGATATAGAGCAGGAAGGCATTCAAATTATTCATGACAATTTTGATGATGTTGTGGGTGAAGATTGGCGCATAGAAGATTAAGGTTATCAGTTATCAGTTATCAGTAAACAAATTGAAAGCATTAAAATTGTAATGACAAATGCAAGATACTGCTCATATAATAGTTCATGGCAAAATAATTAAAGTTTTGCGTCGATCCGTAAAATATGGCGTTCAACTAAAATTGAGAAAATCGGGACAACTAGGAACATTTTTGGATGATGAAAGTATATATCTAGAATTAAATGAAGAATTGTCCAAAACCAAGTTAAACGAATTGCTTGAGGGAAAAGTGATCTTTTTGTAAAATATCAGTTATTTTAGTTTTTTGCAAGTTGCAAATTGCAAATGCCGAAGGCAACTTATTATATCATTTTTTGATTAGCTTAAAATTATCAAAAAGAAAATAGAAAAAAGCGCAAAAAATAATAAAATAAATAGAAGCAAACGACCAATGATTAGTTTTCATGATTTCTACATTTATGAAATATTTAGAATAGAAATCAATCAAGACAATTGTATTGTAGTACAAGAAAAGTATCAAAAAGCTTAATATTGCGCTTTTTATGCTTTGTAAATCAAGGCTTAAGATTATTCTCCTTTCCCTTAGCCAAAGATGAAAATAGCTAAGAACTATACCTCCTATTAATAAATTTACCAGTAGGGAAACAATATATAAAAGAAGCTCTCCACTGCTCTCTAGTATTGTTAGCAGAAATTGATTTATGTGATCATTTACAATTGCGATTAAATTAAGGGCAAGCAAAAGTAAAAAAGATGTAATCCAATATTGAGGTTTTAACATGGCGGTAAAGGACGATCAGGATGAGTAATAAGCTGCTGATAGATTCGACTAAAAGAATCTCGATCTATCCAATGACGATAAATTTCTGTGTGAATTTTCGTACTATGGCCGAGCATTTTAGAGGCCATAGTAACATCCATCCCAAAATCAAAAGATCGCCGCGCCCAAGAGTGCCGGAGATCGTAAGGAGTGAAAGATATTTTTAGCTTTTTAAATCCCTTGCTGATCAAATTCCCATAAGCACTATTAGTATTTCCAGAGCAATCTGTCCGAGAAATATTGATCAATCCCCACTGATCAGCCCATTCAGGATAGAGCGGCCAGATATAGCGCTCGTTGGTTTTCCCCCTGTTTACATAGGCGATCGGGTAATCTTCAAAATCCAAAAAATAAGCTTCATGATTTCGCAATCCATAGGCAGCTATCACCCCATAAATCCACCGCCAAGCTTGATCGGTGATTAGCTCGAAGCTTTTGCCTATCAATTCATCAGAAGGCAAGGATCGCGGTGATACAGCCTTAAAAGCATAATCTCCGATTAAATCGCGCAGGGAGTGATTTATACCAGCAAGATCGGCAATTTTGGCATAAGCCAAAGCATATCGCCGGCGTGATCGGCTATTAGGTTCGGTCCATTCAATCAAAGTATCTTTTAGACATTTTTCAGTTAAAAAATTATTTTTTGGAAGTAAAGATAATGGCCGCAAATATTCATGATTCCAAGTCTCTAGAGTTGTTGGGCTTTCTTGCCGCTCCGAAAAATATTTATATTTTAATCTCTCGATCCAAAAAGCGATCGTCTCTGATGATTGATGATCAATCCTGAGATACCGCTCCCAATCAAATCTACCTTGAGCTAATAATCCCCCGATCACTTTAGCTTCGCTCTCAGCAAATTTCAATCCCTCAACATTAGCAAAAATCCCTAAAGAGATTCTTTGCTGATGCGGATCGCCCGCTCTTCCCGGTTTTGGGGGGAGGGTGGCTCGAAGGCAAAGCCGATCGTTTCGGAGTTCAATCGCTACTCCAATTTTTGCGGCCTTAAGCCGATCATTTGCTTTAGTGATCCAGTCTGTTAGTCTTGTCATTGGTTAAAAGCGGTAATTGCTCTCTGCTCACATTTCCTCGCCTGCCAGCGTGCTTTCTCAAGTGGCATCCGCTACACAGGGCAATTAAATTACTGGGCTGATTATTTGAGGGATTGTAATCCCAATGATGCACCGTTAAAGTTTGCTTAGCTTTGGAGGATCGATCAAGTGGTTCATCTGTACGCTTGCAATCAAGTCCACATTCTTGGCATTTCCAATCTGATGCCTCTTTAATTTTCAAAGCGATCGCGTTCCAGTTTTTTGGGTAGCGACTTCGATCCATTGGCATAAATCACCTTCTGGGGCTTATTAGTCCCCTGATTCATTTTAAAGATTACTTGCATTGCAAGCGATTTAATCACTTCTTTAAATTATAGGACTAGGTTAGGATTAAAATCAATGATTTTTGTATATCTATAGATAGTATGTAGATAGTATGTAGATAGTATGTAGATAGTATGTAGATAGTATGTAGATAGTATGTAGATAGTATGTAGATAGTATGTAGATAGTATGTAGATAGTATGTAGATAGTATGTAG
>NZ_JADBUB010000257.1:0-5498 GCF_020245865.1 Microcystis sp. M169S2 | reverse complement strand
CAGAACCATCCAGCACCGCCGCTTGATGCATCACCAAAACGCAGCTTAACCTTAACCACAGATGGGCCAGATACTCCGTTAGACAGCGTGCAAAGCGGTCTCAAATGATTTGACGACGGACACTTGCAGCGTTTTTGCGATCTTCGGATGAGGAGGGGCGGCCAGCGACGAAGGTTGGGCTTCGCCGTGCTGTGAACGTATGTTCTGGTGATGTTATGGGATCGTTGGATGCGGGGACAGGATTTGAACCTGTGACCTTCAGGTTATGAGCCTGACGAGCTACCGGGCTGCTCCACCCCGCGTTGGGTGATGTGTTTTGTATGATCCTGTATGGTGGCTCGGCGGCGACCGACTCTCCCGCGTCTTGAGACGCAGTACCATGGGCGCTGGTGTGTTTCACGGCCGTGTTCGGGATGGGAACGGGTGTTGCAACACCGCGATAGCCACCGAGCCACCGTACAGGATCATGTTATGGTGAGGGTTTGAATTGGTGTGTGGTGTTGTGTTGCGTAATTTGGCGCTGTGCGCGGTGAACTTCTTTTGGGGAAGTTCGTTGCGGTGGGTGATGGATATGTAGTTCTATCGGGTGATTAGTACCGCTTAGCTGAGTGGGTTACCCCACTTATACGTGCGGCCTATCGACGTGCTGGTCTTGCACGGCCCTTAGGGAGACCTGGTTTTGAGGCTGGTTTCCCGCTTAGATGCCTTCAGCGGTTATCCATTCCGCACTTGGCTACCCGGCGATGCCGCTGGCGCGACAACCGGTGCACCAGAGGTGCGTCCGTCCCGGTCCTCTCGTACTAGGGACGGCTCCTCTCAAGTCTCCAACACCCATGGCAGATAGGGACCGAACTGTCTCACGACGTTCTAAACCCAGCTCACGTACCGCTTTAATCGGCGAACAGCCGAACCCTTGGGACCTGCTCCAGCCCCGGGATGCGATGAGCCGACATCGAGGTGCCAAACCTCCCCGTCGATGTGGACTCTTGGGGGAGATCAGCCTGTTATCCCTAGAGTACCTTTTATCCGTTGAGCGATGGCCCTTCCACGCGGGACCACCGGATCACTAAGGCCGACTTTCGTCCCTGCTCGCGCTGTCGCGCTCGCAGTCAGGCGGGCTTGTGCCTTTGCACTCAACAGCCGATGTCCGACCGGCTTGAGCCCACCATCGCGCGCCTCCGTTACCTTTTGGGAGGCGACCGCCCCAGTCAAACTGCCCACCAGGCAGGGTCCCGACCCGGGATAACCGGGTTCGGTTAGACGCCAAAAGAGCGCAGGGTGGTATTTCAAGGTTGCCTCCACCGAAGCTGGCGCCCCGGTTTCAATGGCTCCCACCTATCCTACACAGCCCTCTTCTGGCGCCACTGCCAAGCTGCAGTAAAGGTTCATAGGGTCTTTCCGTCTGACCACGGGTACCCCGCATCTTCACGGGGAATTCAATTTCGCTGAGCCCATACCGGAGACAGTGGGGAGGTCGTTACGCCATTCGTGCAGGTCGGAACTTACCCGACAAGGAATTTCGCTACCTTAGGACCGTTATAGTTACGGCCGCCGTTTACCGGGGCTTCGGTTCGATGCTTGCACATCTCCCCTTGACCTTCCGGCACCGGGCAGGCGTCAGACCCTATACGTCGTCTCTCGACTTCGCAGAGCCCTGTGTTTTTACTAAACAGTCGCCACCCCCTGGTCTGTGCCACCCACCCTTGGTTGCCCAAAGATGGGTCCCGCTTATCGCTAACTTACGCGGGTAATTTGCCTAGTTCCTTCGATATGGTTCTCTCAAGCGCCTTGGAATACTCATCCAGTCCACCTGTGTCGGTTTCGGGTACGGTCCATATGCCAGAGCTATTTCCCGGACCAATCCAACCGCCACCCCAATCCAATAAGGGATGACAATGTTTCATGGCCGTCACTTCTGGCGGGCCCAGGAATATTCACCTGGTTCCCATCGGCTACGGCTCTCGCCCTCGCCTTAGGGGCCGGCTCACCCTGCGCGGATTAACCTTGCGCAGGAACCCTTGGACTTTCGGCGACAGGGTTTCTCACCCTGTTTGTCGCTACTCATGTCCGCATTCGCACTTCTCATACCTCCACCGCCCCTCACAGGTACGGCTTCAACGGCCTAGAGAACGCTCCGCTACCGCGTTCTTTCAAACACCCATAGCTTCGGCACGTGGCTTGAGCCCCGGTACATTTTCGCCGCAAGATAGCTATTAGACCAGTGAGCTATTACGCTTTCTTTAAAGGATGGCTGCTTCTAAGCCAACCTCCTGGTTGTTTTGGCCGTCTCACATGCTTTCCCACTTAGCCACGATTTGGGGGCCTTAGCTGATGGTCTGGGTTGTTTCCCTCTCGACAATGGACCTTAGCACCCACTGTCTGTCTGCCCGTCTGCACTCCTCGGCATTCGGAGTTCGGTAGGGTTTGGTAGGGCTTTGGGCCCCCCTAGCCCTTCCGGTGCTCTACCTCCGAGGGTGATCAACGAACGATCTACCTCAATAGATTTCGCGGAGAACCAGCTATTTCCTGGTTTGATTGGCCTTTCACCCCTAGCCACAGATCATCCCCGACTTTTTCAACAGGCGTGGGTTCGGCCCTCCAGTGGGTGTTACCCCACCTTCAGCCTGTCCATGGCTAGATCACCAGGTTTCGGGTCTCATGCCGGCAACTATGCGCCCTATTCAGACTCGCTTTCGCTGCGCCTACACCTCTCGGCTTAAGCTTGCTGCCAACACGAACTCGCGGACCCATTATACAAAAGGTACGCCGTCACTCTTGCGAGCTCCGACTGCTTGTAAGCGTCCGGTTTCAGGTCTCTTTCACTCCCCTCGTCGGGGTGCTTTTCACCTTTCCCTCACGGTACTTGTACACTATCGGTCGCTAAGGAGTATTTAGGCTTGGAGGGTGGTCCCCCCATGTTCAGACAGGGTTTCACGTGCCCCGCCCTACTCAAGGATTTTCAAGAGCTCTACGCCTACGGGGCTATCACCCACTGCGGCCGGCCTTTCCAAGCCGTTCAGCTTCTCTCTCAAAAACCACTGGCCTGATCCGCTTTCGCTCGCCACTACTAGCGGAATCTCTGTTGATGTCTTTTCCTCCGGGTACTTAGATGTTTCAGTTCCCCGGGTTCGCCTCCAGCTCCTATGTATTCAGAACTGGATACCCTCGAAAGGGTGGGTTTCCCCATTCGGACATCCGCGGATCAACGATCGCTCGCATCTCCCCGCGGCTTTTCGCAGCGTGCCACGTCCTTCATCGCCTCTTAGCGCCAAGGCATCCACCGAACGCCCTTATCTCACTTCATATCCACACCACCGCCCGCGCACAGGGCCAAATCACGCCCCATACAAATCAGTCAGGCAGCAGCGCCTCGCATCACATCAGCGCGCAGACAAACACGCCGACACTTGTGATGCGTCACAACACACCAATTCATCTTCACCATGAGAAAGAACAGCACCTCAAGCCCGCACCACAGCCCCACATAAGGACCACAGCGCAAGGCAAGATCGGTTTTTCTGGAAGCCAGGAAAGCGCATCATCGGCAAACCACAACCATCCCCCATGGAGACGGTCGGATTCGAACCGACGACCCCCTGCTTGCAAAGCAGGTGCTCTCCCACTGAGCTACGCCCCCTCAGGGGAAACTCGCAGCCTCAACTCGTCACGATAAAAACCACGCAGGCATCACTAACGCCCATCACTCATAGAGGACATCTCCCGTGATAGGCCGCGCCGCGATGCGGTGCATCGCGGGTCGCTTCTCTATCCCTCCGGGGGATTTATTTTGCGCTCTGCGCAAAATAAATGGGCCAGGGAGGACTTGAACCTCCGACCCCACGCTTATCAAGCGTGTGCTCTAACCAACTGAGCTACTGGCCCCGCAACGCGGGGATGCCCAATCGGGGAAGGATGCGCGATCGGCGCCCACCACATGTCTCTCAACACATGGCCAAGCACAGCAACCAAGCACTTCATCATTCAAGACAACTGAGAAACTCGGTGAGAGCTCGCCATAACCCAGCACCATCCCATCCGGAACAGCACCAAGAAACAGCAACCTTGGAAAGCAGTATCATATGAAAGACGCCACCAAGGCTTCGCGAACGAGGCCATCAGCAGACATCCTTGAAAGGAGGTGATCCAGCCGCAGGTTCCCCTACGGCTACCTTGTTACGACTTCACCCCAGTCGCTGACCCTACCGTGGTCGGCGGCCTCCTTGCGGTTAGCCAACCGGCTTAGGGTAAAACCAACTCCCATGGTGTGACGGGCGGTGTGTACAAGGCCCGGGAACGTATTCACCGCGCCATGCTGATGCGCGATTACTAGCGATTCCACCTTCACGCATCCGAGTTGCAGAATGCGATCTGAACTGAGACGGCTTTTCAGGATCGGCTCGGCCTCGCGACCTGGCTTCCCACTGTCACCGCCATTGTAGCACGTGTGTAGCCCAGCCCATAAGGGCCATGAGGACTTGACGTCATCCCCACCTTCCTCCGGCTTGTCACCGGCAGTTCCTCTAGAGTGCCCACCCAAACATGCTGGCAACTAAAGGCGAGGGTTGCGCGCGTTGCGGGACTTAACCCAACATCTCACGACACGAGCTGACGACAGCCATGCAGCACCTGTGCGGCAGGTCCCTTGCGGGAAAAGCCCATCTCTGGACCGGTCCTGCCCATGTCAAGGGCTGGTAAGGTTCTGCGCGTTGCTTCGAATTAAACCACATGCTCCACCGCTTGTGCGGGCCCCCGTCAATTCCTTTGAGTTTTAATCTTGCGACCGTACTCCCCAGGCGGGATGCTTAACGCGTTAGCTGCGCCACCAAAGAGCAAGCTCCCTGACGGCTAGCATCCATCGTTTACGGCGTGGACTACCAGGGTATCTAATCCTGTTTGCTCCCCACGCTTTCGCACCTCAGCGTCAGTAATGGACCAGTTGGCCGCCTTCGCCACTGGTGTTCTTCCGAATATCTACGAATTTCACCTCTACACTCGGAGTTCCACCAACCTCTTCCACACTCAAGCCTGCCAGTATCAAGGGCAGTTCTGGAGTTGAGCTCCAGGATTTCACCCCTGACTTAACAAGCCGCCTACGTGCGCTTTACGCCCAGTGATTCCGAACAACGCTAGCCCCCTTCGTATTACCGCGGCTGCTGGCACGAAGTTTGCCGGGGCTTATTCTTCCGGTACAGTCATTATCTTCCCGGATAAAAGAGCTTTACAACCCGAAGGCCTTCATCACTCACGCGGCATGGCTGGATCAGGCTTTCGCCCATTGTCCAATATTCCCCACTGCTGCCTCCCGTAGGAGTTTGGGCCGTGTCTCAGTCCCAATGTGGCTGATCATCCTCTCAGACCAGCTACTGATCGTCGCCTTGGTGAGCCATTACCTCACCAACTAGCTAATCAGACGCGGGCTAATCCTTCAGCGATAAATCTTTCTCATCTCTGACGTATCCGGTATTAGCTCAAGTTTCCCTGAGTTATTCCGCACCTCT
>NZ_JADBUB010000256.1:0-3484 GCF_020245865.1 Microcystis sp. M169S2 | reverse complement strand
ATCATTAAATTTACTTTCATTTCTCATGAAAGCAAGTAAATTTTGACTCGATGGTTTTTGTAGTAGTTCATTTTTTAGCTTAACAATTTCTTCTTTGATTTTTGATATTTTTTTATTATTTTCCTCTAGTTTCTGTTTTGCTTCTTCCGCTTTTACCCGGTTTATCGAATTGTTGGCAGACTGTCCAGCAATTTTCTCTAATAGGGTAGAATCATATTGACTTCTAATAATTCTACAAGATTGGTTTCATCATCCCGCTCGTGATTCATTCTTAGACCTCAGAGTCAATATTTTTCTGATTTAAATAAATTCTCCAATCAGTGGCGGGTACAAGCCACCACTGATTGTTCCCTCCGACCTACTCCCTTTCAACTTCTGCCTCCTTTTTAGGATTGCTATCCTTTAACTCTATTGATCGAGAGAAAACGGGCTTGCGAGTTTTCAAGTTAAAGCGGAATCCTTGAGGTAAGATGTGCAACCTGACTCCACACACTGCCATCGCTTCATCTTTGAGCAGTTCGTCTAAATTATCATAAGTTGCTTCTGATTCATCGACAATTGTTACAGCCCCACGCCCCACCACTTTAAATTCGTCACCGTCCACAATTACTGCTGTATCTTCGTCAATGCCAAAGCCTAAGTTAGCTGGCTGCTGTAAGAGAGCGGAAATCAGGCGACCTAGCCGTCCGCGCTGGGCAAAATGCTGATCGATCACCACTGAGTGCAGAAATCCCATTCCCGGACCCATCTCTATCGCGTCCATGCGTGGGTTGGTTTCCGAGTCTCCTTCAATAATCATCAGATCGGGCATGATGGCAGCACCGGCACTTGTCCCACCGATCACCATTCCCTCCCGATTGCGTTGGTGAAGTAAGGTATCTAGCTGAGTTCCCTTGATGTGTTCAATGATTAGGGCTTGATCTCCCCCGGTAAAAAACGCTCCTGTGGCTTCCTCAATGATTTTCAGGTTTTCTGGATCGTCGGCATCTTCCCTGTGAATGGTATCGAGGACACATACATCCTCGACACCGAGTCGCTCAAACACTCGGGTATAGGCTTCTCCAGCCGAACGAGGCTCACTTGTTGCCGCCGTTAACACGGCAATTTTAGCTTTAGTCCCGCCAGCACAGCGAACAAACTCTCGCAAGATTTGACAATCTCCTTCTTTGTCTTCTGCTCCACCAATGATGATTAATTGCCCGCGCTCTTTTGTGGATTCCATACAAAAACTCCTTGAATAACTAAACAGCACAACAACATAAAATTAAATTATGATCGTTCACACCTCCCCTACCCAATACCGTTCGGTTGAGCAAACCAGCCCCCACCCCCCTCAGTCCCCACTCCTCTCTTATCTCCCCTTTCAGGGGAGACGATAGAATTACCCCTTAAGGGGGATTTAGGGGGTGGGATTGACATCCTCACCGCCCTAAAAGGGACGGTGATTCCTAGACCTCACGATCTAGGCTTCGGCCGTGAGCTCAGCCGAACGGTTTCTGCTTCTTAGCAGTTGCCTTCACAGACTTACTCTGTTCGGGTCTGACACTCGCGACCCAGACTGATACCGCAAGCCCTGCGGCCAAAATGTTTTTACTGGCGTTAACATCCCTTTCATGGCAAGTTCCACATTCAGGACACTCCCATTCTCGGACACTTAACGGCATTTTCTCAACGATATGCCCACAATTATTGCACCGTTTTGAACTAGGAAACCATCTATAGCGTTTCTCGCATCTGTGCGGCACAGTTAAACCTTTGCTGATTAAGCTGTTCAGGCTCGGGAATGTACCTCTTGTGAATCAGAAATGCTATATCTATTTCCCGATAGTTTCTCCCATACCAACGGCATTTATAGGCTAATTGTCGAGTGATTTCTCCCCAACTAACATCTGATATATAGCGTTTTTCAGTCTGCTGAGGTACAAAAGTGATGGGTTTTAGGCAAAAGGCAAGAGGCAGAAGGCAAAAGGGAAGAAAAATAGGTGTACCTCACTAGCTTAGGAAACGCTATAGCTTGAGCTAGTTTCGGGTTTTTTACAGGGTGAGAGCATCTCAAACGCTATTGACAATTGGCCAATTTTGTCATCCGCGTGGGCATTTCAAGTGATACCAGTCAATCAGAATAGTTACGAAATCGACCCATTTGGGTCGATTTTTGCTTAACGATTGAGATGGCAAATTCTCCTCAAATATGCCTGAATCGTGGGCAAGCAACTCACATAAAGTTCATTTTGTCAAGGATTGTTAAGATGCACTTACCTTGGGGTTTTTTACCAGGTCTTTTACCGCTAAATTTTCAACTACAATCGTTTAGTTTTCACGAACTAATTGAGTGGTTAGCTTATGTAAATGGTCTTTTCTGCTATCGGTGATTCGAGCCTGAATCTTAGCTACTTTGATTCTTGCTTTTTCCCGATTTTTTGACCCTTTCTGTGTTCGAGAATCAACAATTACCGTCGCCTCATAAACAAGTTGTAGACAACGCCAATCAGCACCAAAACCAAAAGCAGGTGGATTAAGCTGCCGCCAATGTTAATGGAGAATCCTAACAACCAGAGGATGAAAAGTATAACAACGGCAGTCCAAACGAGATCAAACATATTTCCCTCCTTGATTTAGAGAAAAGTGATGAAAATTCAGTCATCGATCCTTAATTGAGTATATCTTGAACCTGATCTTTCACATCTTCTACTGCATTGCGAACTTGGCTTTCGACTTGTTTAGCTTTTCCAGCAACTTGATCTTGGCGGTTGCCAGTAGCTTTACCTATCGCTTCTTGAGCTTTGCCTTCAATGTTCTTTGTGACTGCTTTTGCCCGCCCTTTTAACTTCATCTGGTCTTTTATATCTTCTGCTGCGTTACGAGCCTGACTTTCGACTTGCTTGGCTTTTCCCATCATCTGATCTTTGGGATCGCCTGTCATGTTGCCAATCGCTTCTTGAGCTTTGCCTTCAATATTTTTCGTAACTGCCTTGGCTCGATTCATGCTTGCGATTTGAGTCTGCGATTGGGTGGGTAAAGTTGCAGCCCAACTATTTGTAGTTCCAAAATCAAAAGCTATAGTAATTGCCAGCATTATAGTTAAAATAATGGTGACAAAAAAGCGACGAATCTGTTGAAGTGACATCATTTTAACTCCAAAAAAGAATTTGATGAATCGATGATACATGGATGATGAACAACTACTGTCTAGACCCTTTCGAGAAAGATTTTTCTAGTCTTTGACGGCGTAAGTTTACCGAGGGAGAGATCTTCGATTTCTTTGAGAAGCTAGATATCTGGTAATATTGGGTTTATTTACGCCGCCTTGTCCTAGTGTTTCACCTGTCCCGAAAGAAACCATTTTGGCTCTTCTAGGTTCTGTGTGAGCATGGTATAATAGTAACACAGAACAGGAGGTGGGTTATGTGGATAAATTTTGATCAACTCCTCGATTTACCAAATGTAACAGTGGTCAATTATCAAAAAATTGATGAGACAATTT
>NZ_JADBUB010000255.1:0-6684 GCF_020245865.1 Microcystis sp. M169S2 | reverse complement strand
TGGGAGTGATCAGGGGGAAAATTGAGGTACTTTTTCCCTGAAAATTAGGTAGTTGACCACCTGAAAATCGGTAAAACCCTACACCCCACACCCCACACCCCACACCCTACCCCCAGGAAAAACTTTTTCAGCAGACCCTATATAGTTTTGTTTTTGACCACGATGACCATTTTTATTGATGTGGTCACTTTTACATTCTGGACATTTCATCGTTTTTTTTCCTTCATTGAGTTTCTATCTATTTTGCCTTCTCATCTCTTTGTCTGACAACGCCAGAGATTTTTAGTTTCTGGCGATCTCTAGTTCCACAGGAATTTCTTTCTGAGCAGACTGTAATTAGGGTTTGCGGCAAAAAGCTTTTCCTGGGGGCAGGGTGTGGGGTTTTACCGATTTTGAGGTAGTCAGTTACCTAATTTTCAGAGAAAAAGTCCAGGAATTTTCCCCCCGATCCCTCCAATGGTCGGCACTTTTTGAGGAAAAAAAGTTTAAAAGCCTTATCCAACAAGGTTTTTAGATTTATTCAGCAGCCCCTAATTATAGGCTTGTTTAAGTGATGACAAGCTAATTATCCTCTAGTCCTTGGTAAAAACTAATTAATAATTATTCTCAATTATTTAAGGCGATTACTCTAGCTGCGATCCAAGATTCATGCTGAAAAGCCTTGATTTTCAAAGGCTAAACCGGCTAAAAATACTAATGTATTAAAGTATACCGAGCAACTGTAACAATTCTTAACTTGACTTTATTGAGAATTATTCTAGACTAAGACTTAAAGCTTATTGCATATTATTATCAATAAGCTTGGTTCTATTTTCGTTAAAAGATGCCATGCAGACCTACGATAATCCTCAGATCGAATACGACTGGTGGGCAGGAAATGCCCGTTTTGCCGATAAATCAGGCTTATTTATCGTTGCCCACGTTGCCCAAGCTGCTTTAATCGCTTTTTGGGCAGGAGCCTTCACCTTATTTGAAATTTCCCAGTATCGCCCCGATATAGCCATGGCAGAACAGGGCTTAATTTTACTGCCGCACCTGGCCACTTTAGGCTTTGGAGTCGGAGAAAAGGGGCAAATCATCGATATCTATCCCTTTTTCGTGATTGGCTCAATTCATCTGATTTCTTCGGCAGTTTTGGGAGCAGGAGCCTTATTTCACCTGTTAAGAGTCCCAGAAACCCTGAAAGATTCCTCTGGTCTGGGGAAAAAATTCCATTTCGATTGGAGTGAACCCCGACAATTAGGAGTTATTCTCGGTCATCACCTGCTCTTTTTAGGTATAGCTGCATTATTATTAGCGGCCAAAGCTATGTACTGGGGGGGATTATACGACGCAACTATCGGCGCTGTCCGAGTCGTTAGTGAACCAACCCTCGATCCTTGGGTTATCTATGGCTATCAAACCCACTTCGCTACTGTGGACAATCTCGAAGATTTAGTCGGTGGTCATATCTACGTCGGTTTAATGTTAATTGGGGGCGGTATCTGGCATATTATCGTTCCCCCGCTCAAATGGGCGAGAAATGTGCTGATTTTCTCTGGAGAAGCCATTTTATCCTATTCTTTGGGCGGAATTGCCCTAGCTGGTTTCGTGGCCGCCTATTTCTGTGGGGTAAATACCCTCGCTTATCCAGTCGAATTTTACGGGCCAATTTTAGAAGTGAAGTTAGGAATTGCTCCCTACTTTGCCGACACGGTGAAATTGCCCTTCGGAGTACATACGGCGCGCTGTTGGTTAGCTAATGCCCACTTTTTCCTCGCTTTCTTCTTTTTACAAGGTCATCTCTGGCACGCTTTACGCGCGATGGGTTTTGACTTTAAACGAGTAGAAAAAGCCTTAAATGCCATAGAAGCTTAGTTTTTCGGGAAGATTAGGATAAATTGTCGCTTTTCCTAATTTTCCCCTCTGATAAATCTTTCTAACTTTCCATTATGCCTTACTGTGCCTGTTGTAACACCAAATTGCTGCATCACATTGGACGCTCTCGCTCTTATTGGTACTGTAGTTCTTGCCGGCAGGAAATGCCAGTTTCAGAGGGAGAAAGCTGTAATCAGGGGCTTTATTCCCTATCAAGGAGAATTAAGGGTTAAACTCACTTATTTCGCAACAAGGACAAATTTTATGGCAAAAATTGGCTTATTTTTTGGCACGCAAACCGGCAAAACCGAAACGGTGGCGGAAATGATTCAGAAAGAATTTGGAGGTGAGGCAATTGTAGAATTACACGATATCTCCTCCGCTTCTACCGAGGATTTTGCCCCCTACGATGCCCTGATTATCGGTTGTCCCACCTGGAATATCGGCGAATTACAAAGCGATTGGGCGGGTTTTTTCGATGAATTGGATGACATTGATTTCGTCTCCAAAAAGGTCGCTTATTTCGGGATGGGGGATCAAATCAGTTATGCGGATAACTTTCAAGATGCCCTGGGGATATTGGAAGAAAAAATCTCCTCCCTGGGGGGTAAAACCGTCGGTTATTGGCCCGCCGAAGGTTACGATTTTAACGAGTCGAAAGCCCTAAAAAATGGCAAATTTGTCGGTTTAGCCCTCGATGAAGACAACCAATCCGATTTAACTGAACAACGGATCAAAACCTGGGTCGCGGGACTTAAGGGCGAATTTGGCGTTTAGTTAGCTATCAATCAGTTATCAGTTATCAGTTATCAGTTATCAGTGAATAGTATTAAGTGGCTAGTTCGCAGCTTTCTTTTCACCAATTACTGATTACTGTTTACTGATCACTAAAAAATCCCCTATCTCCTTGATTAATATGTCTCGATTACCTGATGCAGTTTGGATTAATGTTAACCCCAGTTTTCGCCGTTTTGATCGCCCGGTGTTGGATTGTTTAGCCAGGGAAATTGCGATCGCTGATTGGCAATACTGTCAATCTCTTGATCAGCCAGCTTCCCTTGATATCGCCTTGGTCTTACTACAAGATTACCTGAAACAATGCGATCGACCGCTGCATTTAGTCGGCCACGGCACGGGGGGATTAGTAGGATTACTGTATGCGCGTCGTTATCCAGAAAGGGTGAAATCCTTAACTTTGCTCTCTGTGGGAGTCTATCCGGCGATCGATTGGCAAGCTCATTATTATGTGCTATCAAAATTACTGCCTTGTTCTCGTCAAACTCTGCTAAATCAATCGGTTCAGAATCTTTTTGGTCATCAATCCTGCGCTTTAACCCAAGAATATCGCTATCTCTTGGAACAGGATTTATTATTGTCCCTTTCTCCCCATAATCTCTATCAGAATGCCCATTTCGCCCCGGGGACAGTTCCCGTACCCCTGTTAGTCTGTGGGGGAGATATCGATACGATTATCGATCGGCATTTATTGCAGGGATGGCAACCCTGGTTAAAGTCAGGCGATCGCATTTGGAGTTGTCACAAAGGGCGTTATTTTTTCCACTATTCCCACCCCTACAGCGTCAGTCAAGAGATTTTTAGTTTCTGGCGATCGCTAATCCGACAGGAATTCCTTTCTGAGCAAACTGTAATTATTCCTTAATTGACAAAAATCGAGATTTATGTTAAGGCTAATACCGCTCTTTTGTCCGATCGCAATCTGGATAACGCTGCTGTTCTTTTTTACTGCTCTTTTTCTTGCTGTTGCCCAAGGACGCCGGCAGTTGCAAAAGCTGCATCGAATTCCCTGTAGTCGCTGTGTTTTTTGTACTGGAGATTATCGCTTGAAATGTGCGGTGCATCCAATGCGCGCTTTTTCGGAAGAGGCGATCGATTGTCGGGATTTTGAGCGAGAAATTCAGGAAAATCGGAAAATGGGTTTCTTCAAGAAACCTGTTTTCTCAGTTTCTTTTCTCGTGATCATAACCTGGATTCTGGCTGTTAAGTTGAGAATATCGTCGGTAATCCCTGTTTTTAAAACGGGGAGACTTCCAGTTTGAGCGGTAAGCTATCAGCGTTGAGCTTGCCGCTAGAGGATTTGAGCGCATTTTTCTCTCAGACATCAGCCCTCCTTTGCTAAAATGATAATCATTATCACTTTAACTGGCAATGGTCAATCAAATTAAGTCCCCCCGAGCAGAAAGCCCCGTTATCGAGGAAGATTCGCAAAAAATAGTAAAAATACGCCATACTTGCGCCCATATCTTAGCGATGGCTGTACAAACTCTCTTTCCTGAAACCAAAGTCGCTATTGGTCCCTGGACAGAAACGGGATTCTACTACGATTTCGATCGCCCAACACCCTTTACCCCCGAAGATTTGGAGAAAATAGCGGCAGAAATGGGGCGAATTATCGGGAAAAACCTGCCAATTATCCGAGAAGTGCTGGAAAGAAGCGAAATTGCCGCAGAAATCGAGCGCCTTAATCAACCCTACAAAAAGTTAATTTTAGAGAGAATTCCCCCAGATGAAACCATTACCCGTTATTTTATCGGTAGTCCGGACGCAGGACGGAGCGATCGAGAACCCTCGTTAATTGATGGTGCTGTTTCTCCCCCGGAAGAATTTTGGTGGGATCTGTGTGCAGGACCCCATCTCAACTCGACGGGGGAAATTAACCCAGATGCTTTCGCCTTGGAGAGTGTAGCGGGTGCTTATTGGCAAGGAGATGAAAAACAGCCGCAATTACAGCGAATTTACGGCACAGCTTGGCAAACCCCCGCAGAATTACAAAATTATCTCCAACAAAAAGAAGAAGCGCAGCGACGAGATCATCGCAAATTGGGACAACAATTAAAATTATTTAGCATCCAAGAAGATGCCGGTGGCGGCTTAGTTTTTTGGCATCCCCGGGGTGCAACAATGCGTTATTTAATCGAAGATTATTGGCGCCAAGCTCATTTAGAAGCGGGTTATCAATTTCTTTATACTCCCCATCTAGCTAATTTAGATCTGTGGAAAACTTCTGGACATTGGGACTTTTATCGCGACAATATGTTTGAGGCGATCGAGTTAGAACAGCAAAGCTATCAAATTAAGCCGATGAATTGTCCTTTTCATGTTTTAACCTATCAAAATGACCTGCATTCCTATCGAGAATTTCCCCTCAGATGGGCAGAATTAGGCACAGTTTATCGTTACGAGCGATCGGGGGTTTTACACGGATTAATGCGGGTAAGAGGTTTTACTCAAGATGATGCTCATATTTTTTGTTTGCCCGAACAAATTGCCGCAGAGATTCTAGGAGTTTTAAATTTAACCGAGAAAATTATCTCCGATTTTGGCTTTACTAATTATGAGGTAAATTTATCGACTCGTCCCAGTAAATCCGTGGGTAGCGATAGTGTTTGGGAATTGGCAACCGCAGCTTTAATTGAGGCCTTAAATGCTAAAAAGTGGGATTATATTGAGGATCAGGGAGGTGGGGCTTTTTATGGTCCAAAAATTGATATAAAAATTCAAGATGCGATCGGTAGAATGTGGCAATGTTCCACGATTCAGGTCGATTTTAACTTGCCAGAACGCTTTGATATGCAATATGTCGCTAGGGATGGTACTCGGGAAAGACCGATTATGATTCATCGAGCTATTTTTGGCTCTTTGGAAAGATTTTTTGGTATTTTAATCGAGAATTATGCGGGAGATTTTCCTCTCTGGTTAGCACCTATTCAAGTCCGTTTATTACCCGTTAGTGATGAACAGCAGCATTATGCTTTAGAGATAGCAGTGCAGTTAAAACAAGCTGGTTATCGAGTGGAAATCGATAAAAGTGGTGAGCGTTTAGGCAAACAAATTCGTACAGGAGAACTAGAAAAAATCCCTGTCTTAGCTGTGATTGGAAAACGAGAAGTTAGCAGTAAAACTCTAAGTGTTCGCACTCGACAAGGGGGTGATTTAGGTTCGATGACGCTGGCAGATTTATTAGAAAAAATGCAAACGGCGATCCTATCTAAAACTAATCTCTGAAACTTTTGTATAAACCAGCAATTAGTGGATATCGATCCCCTCCAAGCGAATTTAACAGGGTTGAGAAAAGCCTATTTTCTGCCAATTAATTAACTTACAAGTGGGTTAGCTGCCATGAGTTCTTTGATAATTCCCCTCTCCGATTCCCTCCCTTGTTTACCTAAATCAGGAATGCCTGTGACGATTATTACTGGTTTTTTAGGGAGTGGAAAAACCACCTTACTCAATCATATTCTTGACAATAAAGAAGGGTTAAAAGTTGCCGTCTTAGTCAATGAGTTTGGGGATATTAATATTGATTCTCAATTGCTTGTTTCCATCGATGAAGATATGGTAGAATTGAGTAATGGCTGTATTTGTTGTACGATTAATGATAGTTTAATTGAGACAGTCTATCAGGTCTTAGAAAAAGAAATACCCGTGGACTATCTAATTATTGAAACCACAGGATTAGCCGATCCTTTGCCAATTATCCTCACTTTCTTAGCCACGGAATTAAAATATCTGACTCGCTTAGATTCTATTATTACCATCGTGGATTCTGAAACCTTTACTGCCGATCATTTTGATAAGATCTCTTGCATAAGTCTAGACAAAATAGGATAAAATAGTCCAAGAGTTAAGATTGAAAGATGACTTACGAACAAGTAAAAACTTTAAAGCCAACAGAGTTCAAACGCTTGTGTGGCGTGTATCCAGATACATTTAAGGATATGGTAACAGTCCTAAAGGCAGAAAAAGTTTGGCAAAAAAAGACAGGTAGACCTAGCAAATTGAGTACGGAAGACCAACTACTAATAACAT
>NZ_JADBUB010000254.1:0-4191 GCF_020245865.1 Microcystis sp. M169S2 | reverse complement strand
TAATAATAATTCCTAGTAAGCTCGCTCCTATCCCTAATTCTTTCGTTAGCTTTTTGCCTAGAATCGCTAGATCTATTTCTAGCGAGAGAAGCCAGAAGCCTTTGTTGGCAAGTTTTCTAGCTCGCTTGTCCCCCTGTCAGCTATTCAGCAATTGGCCATCACAGATGACACACTCAGTGTAGATTTGTCTGATGGGCGCACTATATCTGTTCCCCTGGCATGGTATCCTCGGCTCCTGCATGGCTCAATTGAGGAGCGCAATGATTATCGCTTGATCGCTGGTGGCAGTGGAATCCATTGGAATCAACTAGATGAAGACATTAGCACTAAAAACTTGATTCTTGGCCAACCATCAGGGGAAAGTCAAAAATCCTTGAAGCGTTGGTTAAATAATCGAGTGCGATCGCCGATCTCGTAGGGTGCGTTCCCTAATGTGGCTCCTACTGCTCCACCGATCGATTTTTGGGGAACGCACCATGCACATTTATTGAAACTGTGGGTTTAAGTGCGTTCCCTAATGCAAGTTAAAGTCAGATGTAGGCTGGGTTGACGAAAAGAAATCCAACAACTTCTGGTTTAATCCCCTCCGCCACCTCAACGATAGACACCTCCATTGCTCAGGGTAAAATGAAGGGGCATAGTTGAAAAGAGGTCAAATCTATGACAGTTCGACAACCCCGCTACAGCAAAGAAGAGTTTGCCCGACGTGGCGATGAGATTTATGAATCTCAGGTGCGCCCCCAAATTGAGGAAGGTAATCATGGCAGAATTGTGGCGATCGACATCGAAACTGGAGCGTTTGAGCTTGCTGACGATACGATGACTGCGACTCGGCGACTTTATGAACGATTGCCTGATGCTCAGCCTTGGGTTGTTCGGATCGGCTATCGCGCCGTTCATCGTTTCGGCGCACGGAGTTTGAAAGACGCTCTATATTGCGGGTATATTGCTGAGAAAATGCCGTTAAATATTCGAGAGTGGGATTGTCCAGACTGTGGGACTCACCATGACCGAGATATTAACGCAAGTAAAAACATTTTGGCCGCAGGGCTTGCGGTGTCAGTCTGTAGAGCGACCATAAGACCAGAACAGAGTAAATCTGTTAATGCAGGTGCGAAAAATCCTTCGGGACAGAAGCAGAAACTCAAATCGTGAGGTTTGGGAATCGCCGTCCGTTTACGGCGGTGAGGATGTCAAGTTCCGACGGTTCCACAGTTTTAGTCCTTCAAACCAGAAAATACTGACAACTCCAGAAACTAAGCTAACCAGCAAATCATCAGTATGTAGCAGTGAAAAGCTGAACAGGTGTCGTAACAAGGGAACATAGAGAACTAATCCCAAAAACAGGAGTCCACCGCCGATCACCCACCACAAAGCCTGATTAGGAGCTTGGAGCATTTCTGGAATCGTTCGGGACCAGGAACGATTGGTTAAGATCATAGCGAGGTTGGAGATAATCAATGTCGTAAATGCTAAGGCACGAGCATCAAATTCACTATTGCCGTTGTTATAGGCGATCGCGAATACAATAACCAGTACCACTAAAACGCTGATCCCTTGAAGCAAAGCCAATCGCAATGTCCGACGACTGAACAAGGGTTCTTTGGGATTACGGGGGGGACGACGCATAATATCGCTTTCTGCCGGTTCAGCTTCAAACACAACCGTGCAGGCTGGATCGATAATTAAGTGCAGAAAGGCAATGTGGATCGGGAGTAGCACCAAGGGCCAGCCAAACATGACTGGAATCAACGACATACCAGCGATCGGAACGTGAACGGCCAAGGTATAGGCCATCCCCTTTTTCAGGTTGTCAAAGATACGTCTTCCCAGTTTGACCGATTCGACAATGGACGAAAAATCATCTTTCAACAGGACCAGATCGGCAGACTCTCGCGCTACATCGGTCCCCCGTTCACCCATGGCAATGCCGATATGGGCAGACTTGAGGGCCGGGGCATCGTTGACACCATCACCGGTCATGGCCACAATTTCCCCGGAGCGTTTCAGTGCATTGACAATCAATAGTTTTTGTTCGGGGACGACACGGGCAAAGATGTTGGTGCTTTGAATGCGATCGCGCAGTTCCGACTCACCCATTTGCTCCAGTTCCCTACCGGTGATCACCTTGTCTAAAGGCCTGAGTCCAATCTGACGGGCAATGTTCTGGGCTGTTACCGGATAATCACCGGTAATCATGACAACGCGAATTCCCGCACCATAGCATTCAGCGATCGCAGGTGCCACAGTAGGGCGCACGGGGTCTTCCAGGCCGATGAGTCCGACAAATTCAAACTCAAAGTCGTGTTGTTGCACAGGTAAGCGATCATCAGATTCTAAGTAGGCTGGGGGCCCGGATGACTCAAGAGCGTGGGTTTTGGGTAATGTTCCCATTTTGCGTCCTTGGGCGACTCCCAGAACTCGCAAACCTTCTCTGGCCATTGCCTGGATTTGTTCGACAAGCTCCTGTTGTTGAATCGGGCTGAAATGGCAGAGATCGGCAATCGCTTCTGGGGCCCCTTTTGCCGCAACGGTAAGCTCCCCCGTCAGGGATTCCCAGACACAGGACATGGCCAAGAGATCGGTGGACAGGGGATATTCGTGCAGTAGTTGCCAATCGCTATGCAGGTGTTCAGTCTTGGCTAGGTAATTCCAACCAATTTGCTGCAAAGCTTTTTCCATCGGGTCAAAGGGATCTTTGCGACTCGCTAGAATGCCAAACTCGATCAGGGGATGAAGGACTTCGGGCAAGGGTTCGCGCTCGTGGAGCGTCACATCGTACAGATAAGCATTGGAGCCGCTGTAAACCAACAATTGTTTGACGGCCATTTGGTTCAATGTCAGGGTTCCAGTCTTATCGACACAAAGAACGGTGACAGAACCCAGGGTTTCAACCACTGGAATGCGACGGGTTAGTACCTGTTTTTGCGAGAATCGCCACGCTCCCAGAGCCAGAAAGATGGCCAGCACCACCGGAATTTCATTGGGCAAAATTGCCATCGCTAGGGCTAATCCTGCCAAAAAGCCATGCAACCAATCGGCCCGGGTTAATCCATAAATCACGACCACCGCCGCACAAATGGCAAGCGCGATCATCGTCAATTTACCGACAATGCGACGGGTTTCTTTCTGTAAGACCGTGTCTTCCGGTTCAACCGTTTGCAGAGCTTTGCCAATTTTTCCCATTTCAGTGCCTATACCCGTTGCTTGCACCTGGGCAATGCCCTGCCCTTGCACCGCAAGAGTGCCAGAATAGACAGTGGGTAAGTCGTCTCCACCCGGTCTCAAGGTGGCTGAAAGGTGCTTCGGGTCTTCTTCCAGCTGGATGGTGCGTTTCCTGACTGGAGCAGACTCCCCGGTTAACAGCGATTCATCAATCGTCAAGTGAGTGGACCACAGCAAAATCGCATCTGCAGGAACGCGATCGCCCTCCTCCACCACGATCAGATCCCCCTCTACCACTTCTCGGCCGGCAATTCGCTGCCGTTCCCCATCTCGAATCACCAAGGCCCGAGGACTGGATAAGTCCCGCAGTGCTTCTAGAGAACGTTCCGTTTTTTGCTCTTGGTAAAGATTGATGCCAATAATAAAAAAGACAAACCCCAATAAAATTAGAGCTTCTTGTGCATCACCCAAAAAGAGGTAGATGACACCACAGGCAATTAGGAGCAGGAAAATCGGCTCTTGGATAATGTCTAGGGCGATCCTTAAAAAAGTACGATGCTGAGTTGAGGGGAGTTCGTTGTAGCCGTGCTGTTTCAAGCGCTCACTAGCTTCTTGACTAGACAACCCGTTAAACTGCCTATTTTGTATAGGTGCAACCATAACAATTACCTAGGTTTTTCACACAGGCTATTCTCGCACACAGAGAGTGGGTAAACTGTACTGAATTTAAACTGCGTATTAACAATTTTAGTACAAATGCTCAAACTTCCTCTCCCTGCTCCCAACTCTGGCACTCCGGTGCAGTCTTAACGGCTAATTTAAGTAGCTGGTTATAATTAAATTAAAAATGGATTTTAGGTTCGATCCCCCCTGCCCCCCTTGATACTGTCCTTTAGTCACATCTTTCTTAACATTTCAAACCTTTGTCGCACATGGCTTTCAAGACTCAGTTAACAATCTGTAATATTCCTTGTTGACACCCTTACTGACAAAGAAAAAACTGAAATCAAGTCAGGATAAGGGTTG
>NZ_JADBUB010000253.1:0-29914 GCF_020245865.1 Microcystis sp. M169S2 | reverse complement strand
AGGTAGTCAGTTACCTAATTTTCAGGGAAAAAGTACCTGAATTTTACCCCTGATCCCTCCAATGGTCGGCACTTTTTGAGGTCAAAAAAGTCTAAAAGCCTTATCCAACAAGGTTTTTAGATTTATTCAGCAAGCCCTAGGTAATCATCTGTAGGGTGGGTGAGGCGAAAATAAGTTATACTCTCACTAAAAATTGAGTATTCGCCCTAACCTACCGGACTTCGGCGTGAGCTTTTGTCGAACGCTTTTTACTCCCTATCTCCCCACTGATAACTGATTACTGTTCACTGATTACTGACACCCCCTGATTCCTCAACTCCGATCGCTACCTGCTGTTAAAATAGAGAATTGCGGTCAGACTGACGATAAAATTGAGAAGCTAAATCCTTGATTCTTAATAGTTGTTGAGAAACTTTCCGCCTACTATCGCAATTATCCGATAATATGGGCAACAGCGAGTTAGTCTATTCAGTCTGTTAAAATTGACCCCCGTTGGTCGTATTCGCGCACTGTCTAACCTTTATGATGAGGATCAGTTAATATGGAATCAATGCAACCCACCGAGACCAAAAATCCGATTAGAACGGATTCACCCGGGTCTCTGAGCAAACCCAGCAGCAGCACCGAACAGATTTGGTCTGAATATGTAGAACCAGTTTGGGATTCGGTAATGTCCTATCTGGCTAATGTCCCCGATTATATCGGTAGTTTCTTCTCTGGATACAAAAAACCTTTAATCGTTCTGGGGGCAATTTTAGCGAGTTTTGTCACCGTGAAAGTTACCCTAGCGGTTTTAGATGCGATCGATGATATTCCCCTCCTTGCTCCTATCCTACAATTAGTTGGGATCGTTTATACTGGTTGGTTTGTCTGGCGCTATCTGCTCAAGGATGAAAATCGTCGCGAGTTATTAGCCGAAATTGATGCACTAAAAGCGCAAGTTTTTGGCAGTCACAATAACACTTTATAGAATCAAGCATAAAAAACAAAGGAGTTGAGTGTTTCCGCTCAACTCCTTTGTTTTTGCACAACAGCTTACACTAGAGTTCTTGCATAAGTAGGGTTTGCGGCAAAAAGTACGGGCGAAGCATTCGGATAGAAAATCTCCAGTTTCACCGATAGGTTATTGCCCGAATGCTTCGCCTCTACAGGACGCGGGCCGATGAAGACGCAAGGTTTTGAAGCACGATTCTCTCAAAATCTTGCACCTGTTTCGCGAGAAAAGCCACAAAACCGCTACCTTGCCTACATTTCACATTTATTCAGCAAACCCTAATTAATTTTTGAAAGGGCAAAAATGAGAAAAATAAGCATAAAATTGCCTAAAATCGCTAAATAGAGCATTTAATTGATTAATGCTCATTCTTAATTCTCCTGACGACCGACTCCTGACTTGAAAGAGGGTGTAGGGTGTGGGGTGTGGGGTGTAGGGAAGGAAACCTCTTTCATCTGTGGGGGTGAAAATTTTTTCATCGAGACTGACTCCTAACCCCACCAACAAACTTTTTCAGCCTTTTTCAGCGAACCCTAGCTTAACACCATAGTTCGGAAACCCGTACCGATCGAGCCGTTGTCAGGGGGCCTGGATTTTCGGTAAATTAGCACTCGGAAGGTAAGAGTGCTAATCTGGAAAAAGCACTTACCAAAATACAAGACAAACGGAGGATATTCCATGGCTGCAGTCAGCATCAACGTAACAACTGTTAAACCCCTAGGCGATCGAGTTTTCGTCAAAGTTAGCCCCAGCGAAGAAAAAACCGCCGGTGGCATTTTCCTTCCCGATGCCGCTAAAGAAAAACCCCAAATCGGGGAAGTCGTGGCCGTCGGCCCCGGCAAACGCAACGATGACGGTAGCCGTACCCCTGTAGAAGTGGGTGTGGGTGACAAAGTTCTCTACTCCAAATATGCCGGAACCGATATCAAACTTGGTGGCGAAGAATTCGTTCTCCTCTCCGAAAAAGACATTCTCGCCGCCGTTTCCTAATCATCTACCCTTGAAAACCCCTATTTTGCACGAATAACGATACATTATGGCTAAATCTATTATCTACAACGAAGATGCTCGTCGCGCCTTAGAAAAAGGCATGGATCTTCTGGCCGAAGCGGTGGCCGTCACCCTTGGCCCCAAAGGTCGTAACGTCGTCCTCGAAAAGAAATTTGGCGCACCCCAAATCGTCAATGATGGCATCACCATCGCTAAAGAAATCGAACTGGAAGACCATATCGAGAACACCGGTGTGGCTTTAATTCGCCAAGCAGCCTCAAAAACCAACGATGTAGCGGGGGATGGTACTACTACCGCCACCGTTCTCGCTCACGCTATTGTTAAAGAAGGTTTACGCAACGTCGCCGCCGGTGCTAACCCGATTTCTCTGAAAAAAGGGATCGATAAAGCTGCCGATTTCCTCGTCAGTCAAATCGCCAAACACGCGAAACCCGTAGAAGATTCCAAAGCGATCGCACAAGTGGGCGCTATCTCTGCCGGTAACGATGATGAAGTCGGTCAAATGATCGCCTCGGCCATGGATAAAGTCGGCAAAGAAGGCGTAATTTCCCTAGAAGAAGGGAAATCGATGACCACCGAACTAGAAATCACCGAAGGGATGCGTTTTGACAAAGGTTATATCTCTCCCTACTTTGTCACCGACACCGAGCGCATGGAATGCGTTTTTGAGGATCCCGCTATTCTGATTACCGACAAAAAAATCGGTTTAGTACAGGATTTGGTTCCCATTCTCGAACAAGTTGCCCGTCAAGGTAAACCCCTAGTAATTATCGCCGAAGACATCGAAAAAGAAGCTTTGGCAACCCTAGTGGTTAACCGTCTGCGCGGTGTTCTTAACGTCACTGCGGTGAAAGCTCCCGGATTTGGCGATCGCAGAAAAGCGATGTTAGAAGATATCGCCGTCTTAACCGGTGGTCAAGTCATTAGCGAAGATGCGGGTTTAAAACTGGAAACCACCAAAATTGACAGCTTAGGTACGGCCCGTCGTATCACTATGAACAAAGATACTACCACTATCGTCGCCGAAGGAAACGACGTGGCAGTGAAAACCCGTTGTGAGCAAATTCGCCGTCAAATCGAGGAAACCGATTCTTCCTACGATAAAGAAAAACTGCAAGAACGTCTGGCTAAATTAGCCGGCGGTGTGGCAGTGATTAAAGTCGGTGCCGCTACGGAAACGGAAATGAAAGACCGCAAATTGCGCCTAGAAGACGCAATTAACGCCACTAAAGCAGCCGTAGAAGAAGGTATCGTCCCCGGGGGTGGTACTACTTTAGCTCACTTGGCTCCCCAATTGGAAACTTGGGCTAAAGAAACCCTACACCATGAAGAATTAACCGGTGCTTTAATCGTTTCTCGCGCCATTGCTGCCCCCTTAAAACGGATCGCTGAAAATGCCGGCCAAAACGGTGCAGTTATTGCCGAACGGGTGAAAGAAAAGCCCTTTAATGTCGGTTATAATGCCGCTACCGGTGAGTTCTCCGATATGTTTGAGGCGGGTATCGTTGACCCTGCGAAAGTGACTCGTTCTGCCCTACAAAATGCCGCTTCTATCGCCGGTATGGTTTTAACTACCGAGTGTATTGTGGTGGATAAACCGGAAAAAGAAAAATCCGCTCCTCCCGCCGGCGGTGGTGACTTCGACTATTAATAATTAGTCTGTTTTTTCTTGACTCGATCACTTAAATGCGATCGAGTTTTTTTGATAAAAAAACATCACTCTGGGTTAAGAGTTAATCGGCTAGGATAATATCAAGGTTTTACCCGAACTCATATCGCTATAGATTTTACCGACTCGTTTGATCGATTCTACGGTTCTCATTCACTTGAATTTGTTTGAGGTTTTCTAAATCTTGAATCTGTCGGATCTCTGGCAGTAATTCCAGTCCTTCGATTCCGAATTTTAACTCTAGTCCTAATTCGATACTGTTAAAAATTTCTCTCCGAATTCCTAAGTCTGTTGCTTCTTTGAGGATTTCGTAATACGACGAGGATTCTCTTAAGATTGCCATATCCCACCTTATGATCTCTGTACCGTTGCGCTGTCCAGTACATAAGATATGAAATTCTTGAATAATGTGGAATGTGGGGACTTCACTTTAGCTCCATCCCCCCCATCATCCCAAGAAGCGATCGAGATAGCCATTTAAAAAATACTAAAATTGATTTCAATGGCTGACCCGATTAAAACTAATGTTCTACAAATCACGATGAGATTTGCCACGAAAGGAGGGTATTTTTGGACAATTTTGTTGTTATAGAGATCGTAAAGATCTCCTAACCACTCCTCCCTCCTGTCTTTTGGCAAAATGAGGGCGACAGGTATGGCTAACCACCGAGTGGTCCAGGACTTCCGATACAAAACCTCCATAATTTGATTGACAACGGCTTCCGACTCAGACAGGTTTCCAATGGAGGAGATTGTGCCTGAACTCTTGAATGCCAGACATAGTTCTTTCTCCCAATTGGGTAAGGTGATAATACCTCCTTCTCGCACCGCCTCTGTCATCGGGACGCTCATCTCCCCATCGAGATTTGATAAGTCCTTTTTCTTCCAGGCTGTGAAGAGTAGGATAGAGAGAGCCAATACGGAGCTTTCTGTGTCCCCCACTAGCATCTGCGATGGACTCAATAATTTGCAATCCGTATAACTCTTTATTTTGAAGAGACAATAGAACAAGCTCTTCATTAGGAGTAACAGAAACTGGTTTCGGGACTGCTCTTGAGACTGGTTCTGCGGAATTGATGACATGGGGATTTCCTCCATTATTTGGGTTTTGATCGCCCCCTGAATCAGGGCAATACTGATTAAGTGTGCATTTCATGGTAAAGTTTCTCCTTAGCTATCCCTTGAATTAATAAATTATGGTACTTTGACGTTATGGTTCTTCTGGTTTCTGTGTGGAAACGAGGTCTATACTGATAGTTTCTTCCGCCAAATAGCGATTAAAGTTTTGCCGGATAAGCATTTCTCACCTTACATAAGCAAAAATTATCACACAAAGTCGAGAAGAGCCACATTATTCTCGCTCCTAAAATTGAACGCAACAAGATCCCGTTAGAAAAAAGCCCAGAATAGTGTTAGAACAAGTCGAGGATAAGTTTGACTTTGTTGTTGATCGCAAACCACGAATAAATTTCAGGGACTGGCGGATACAGGTACAGGCAATGGTGTAGGTAGTTAATAATAATTGTCGTACTTCCACTTTGCCTTCAACCTTATCTGTCCAAATTTGCCCGCTTATACTTATAGGGTTGATTTCTGCCACACTAAATACTAAGGTCAAGGTGTTTTGCAATGCCATTAAGGTTGTCAAAGTGTTTTGCAATGCCAATAAGGTTAATTGCTTATTCCGAATCAAGAATTCTCTCGCCTCCTCAATCTCAATCAAGAAGCTTACGAATGCCTCATTCTCAATCAAGAAGCTGTAGGTGCTGTCTTCGCGCATCATCAAGAAGTCTTTCGCCTCATTCTCAATCAAGAAGGTGTCTTGCCCCTCATTCCCAATCAAGAAGTCTTTCGCCTCATTCTCAATCAAGAAGGTGTCTTGCCCCTCATTCCCAATCAAGAAGTCTTTCGCTTCATTCTTAATCAAGAAGCTGTCTTGCCCCTCATTCCCATACATGGTAAACCCCATAGAATCAAAAACTGGCGGGGGAAACAAAACATCACCGCTTGACCGAGCATTAATTTCCAGCCTGATATCCTTGAACTGTATATCAGCAAAAGCTACGGACTCTATAAAAGCAAAAGGGGCTGAAGCCAACATAAATGCTGCCTTCGCGCATTGTTTTAATTGTTCGTTCATTAATAGTTGTCTCCTGGATTTATATAGCCGATCTTATTCTAAGATACCTTAGAAAAATGATATTTGACAAGCGGACGCTACTAATACCATTTTTCTTTATTCTTGCCCAGCGTCCTACTCCCCTCTCCCCTTCTGGGCTATCCCTTATAGGGATATTTCTTAACAATTTTTTCAGTAAGCACTCCAACCCTTATCCTGACTTGATTTTTCTCTGTCAGTAAGGGTGTTAACAAGGAATATTACAAATTGTTAACCGAGTCTTGAAAGCGTTGTGCTGCAAAGGTTTGAAATGTTAAGAAAGATGTGACTAAAGGACAGGGGGGTGAGGGAAATTAACCATCTCTGCCATTACTTCAGAAAAATGGTATAAATACCCTTCTCGCAGGGGTATTTTTCTGTAAATTTAGTTGCCGCAGCTTGGGTTGAACAGAGTGAAACCCAATAACCGAGGATTTATGTCGGGTTTCGTTGCCTCAACCCGACCTACGAATTTACTCGGCCATATCTACTTTTAGATCGGTGAAATCTTTCTGTAAAGAGTCTAATTTTTCCGTGATATTTGTCAGGATAATTTCTAGGGAATCGGTGACGGGGGATTGACTCATCTGAATTTCCAGGAATATTCGATCGCCTAGTAATATTGTAGGCTGATAATCGTTATTGGTAATTCTGCGATCTTTCGGGAGTGACGGAATTACAACGATCGCATTGATCACATATCTTCTTCAGAAAGTCCCGCTTGTTTCAAAAAATGCTTGAGTAATCCGATTTTTAAATCCTGGTTTCCGTGAATCGGCACAGAGATACGGGTGGGATTATCCGGCTGACAGTAAATGTGATGGCTACCTTGAATTCTCAATAATTCCCATCCGTGACGCTCTAAAATTTTGGCGAACTTTTTCCCAGAAATCGATTTCATATCGCTATCTCTAGAATCCGAGTTTTCGGATCGGTCGGCAAGGATTCCACATCTATGGATAGACAACCTTCGATCGCCTCGTGTAAATTCTCTAGTAGTTCCTCGAAAGTTTCTGCTTGGGTGGCACAGCCGGGGAGCGCCGGGACTTCCCCCCAGAAGCCACCTTCCTCCGCCTCGTGAACGATAACTTTCATTTTCATTGCTTATCTCCTAGATCGATCAATGGGAGGGATGGATAGATAATTATCACTACCCCTAAAATCTAACATTTCTACGGGGTTGTGTAAATAATTAGTCTTCAATAACTGGATTTAGTCTAAATATTGTAGGCTGTTTTTGTAGGTGATGCAATCCTTACCAACGTTCTAAAATCAGCCCATCTACATAATTAAAATCAGTATTAAGACTGATAACTGATAACTGATAACTGATAACTGATAACTGATAACTGATTCAAGGCTGACAGCTATATTAATCCACGGTGCGGCGAATTTGAAGACAACACCATTCTTGACGTTTCCACAGGGCAGCCACTGTCCAGCCTTGGGGTTCTAAAATATCTGTAACTGCTTGTGCTTGGGTGACAAGGATGCCGCTTAAAATTCCCCAAGTATTCGGTTTTGCCAGACGGGTAATTTCGGGCATTAAAGCGATAATTGTCTCGGCTAAAATATTACAAACGATGCCATCAACACCATCGGGAATTAATTCTAATAACTCCTCGACACTACCCTGACTAACAGCTAAATTTTCGGGGTTAATCCCGTTGAGATGGCGATTACTATACGTCGCATTCACCGCGAGCGGATCTGTATCGACAGCATAAACTTTTTTGGCCCCTAATAAAATCGCCCCGATCGCTAGTATGCCAGAACCACAACCGATATCGGCGATAATTTTAGGCTCTGGATGGCTACTTAAACGCATTTCTAGGGATTCTAGACATAATTGGGTGGTGGGATGCGTTCCCGTGCCGAAAGCGGAACCGGGGTCAATTTTAATCACCAATCTCTGGTTATTTTCCGGGGGATTTAACCAAGCAGGACAGATCAAAAAGCGATCGCCGATTTCGCTAATTTGCCAATGTTGTTTCCAACTGCTGGCCCAGTCTTCCTCGTCCATTAACTGCCAATGGCTGACAGGTTCGGGAAAACCTAAAATCAAAGCATCCTGCTTTAACCAGAGGCTTAGTGCCTCTAAATCGGGCAATTGCGCTTTAATTTCTGGTATATAGGCCTTAATCTCTAAAGAGGATTGTTTTTTAGCAGTGGCCGTTCCTGAACAGCCAAAATCTTCCAGTCTCCAGAAAACCGTTTCTTCGAGACTAGGTTCGCACAAAACCGTAATTTCCCACCAACTATTAGACATATATTAGTTATCAGTGATCAGGGATCAGTTATCAGATTTGAGTTTTCAGTCAACAGTATTAAGTGGCCAGTTCGGAGCTTTCTTTTCACTGATAACTGATAACTGATAACTGATTTAATCTAGAGTTTTACTGTGTAAGCATCGCGGATACCGGGGACTTTAGTAATTTCCGAGAGCAGACCTTCCGGTAGAGGATCATCGAGACTCAGGGCCATAACCGCATCACCGCGAATAATTTTGCGTCCTACCTGCATACTGGCGATATTGACGTTAAAACTGCCTAAAAGTGCGCCAATTTTGCCGATAATACCGGGCATATCTTGGTGAAGGGTGAATAGCATATGATTACTCGGAGGCACGTTAATGGGGAACTCATCGAGGTCAGTAATGCGGATTTCTCCCGTACTTAACAGCGCTCCGGTGACGGAATGGGTCCCCATAGAACCATTAGCTTCCAAATGAATCGATCCCGAATAGTCGCGGGTGGAAGCGTCCCGGGTTTCAATTACCCGGATACCGCGTTCCTTAGCTTCGATCGCCGCATTAACATAGTTTACCCGTTCCCGGAGGGCTTGGGAAAGTAAACCCTTAATGGCCGCTATCACCAGAGGTTGACTGTCTTTAGTGGCCAATTCTCCCTGTAAACGGACATTTAACGAGTCACAGCGACCTCCTGCCAACTGACTGACAAGATTACCCATAGTTTCCGCTAATTGCAGGTAAGGGCGCAGTTTTTCCATAACATCGGGAGTTAGTCCGGGGATATTAACGGCCGAACGCGCTGGCAAACCGAGGAGGACATCGCGAATTTGTTCGGCCACATCAACAGCCACACCCACCTGTGCTTCCGTAGTCGAGGCACCTAGGTGGGGAGTGAGAATGACGTTAGACAATTCTCTTAATCTAGATTCGCCTAAAGGTTCCTGTTCAAATACATCCAAGGCTGCCCCAGCGATTCTACCGGATTCGAGGGCTTCAATTAAAGCCAACTCATCGATAATGCCGCCTCTGGAACAGTTAATGATGCGGACTGTGGGTTTCATCTTAGCGAGGGTTTCCCGACCGATAAGATGCTGGGTTTCGGGAGTTTTCGGGACGTGGAGGGTGATAAAATCGGACTCAGCAAAGAGTAGTTCCAGATCCACCAGGGTGCAACCGAGTTGATCGGCGCGTTCTTTGGAAATAAAGGGATCGTAGGCGAGAATTTTCATGCCTAGGGATCTAGCCACTTTGGCGACGTGGGAGCCAATTTTACCTAAACCGACGACTCCTAGGTTCTTTTTATAAACTTCTGTGCCGATAAAGCGATTTCTCTCCCATTTATTCGCTTTTACCGACTGATTAGCATCGGGAATATGACGGGAAAGGGATAACATCATGGCCAAGGCGTGTTCGGCAGCGGCGATCGTGTTACCTTCGGGAGAGTTAACGACAATAATACCCTGACGAGTGGCCGCAGGAACATCGATATTATCGACTCCTACCCCCGCGCGGCCGATAATTTGCAGTTTGCTGCCCGCTTCGACGATTTCTTTGGTGACACGGGTACTGGAACGGAGCATCAGCGCGTCGTATTCGGGGATAATTTGAATGATTTCCTCGGCGGATAGTCCTGTTTTCACGTCCACTTGGGCAACCTGTGACAGAATTTCTACTCCTACCGGATCGATCGAATCGGATACCAGAACTTTGGCCATAATCTTTATAACGTGCTTTTTTCAGTCTACGGGCAAATGCTAGACCAATATTGGTATCTAGCGGCAATAGCCCATTTTAGAAGCAAAGGGTGCAGTCTATGGCAAAATTAGCGAAAAGATTTTAGGTTGTTATTCTTAATTGTCGTCCATGGTGTTGATGTCAGCCTCTTGCCGTTGTCACTGAGATAAGTAGTCGTGCAAAATAAATTTCCTAGTGAAGATAGGCAAGAGGCAAGAGGCAAGAGGCAAAAGCTTTATCGAAATGTGTAATTAATTTTGCTTAGGTACTTATGGCTAATTTAATCACGGTGGCGATCGAGTTTTCCGCTTCTTTTTCTAAGGCTTTTTCTAGGGATGCCATTGATTCTGTTTGAAAATTTCTAAGTAGCTGGTTATAATTAAATTAAAAATGGATTTTAGGTTCGATCCCCCCTGCCCCCCTTGATAAGGGGGGTGCCAATCCCCCCTTAATAAGGGAGGCATCTGATAATTTTTAACGCCTACCTAATTATGATGTTCACATAGTAGATAAAAAGCCAAAAACCTCCGCTATACTTAACGGAGGCTGGTTAATTAATTAACAATTTTTGGCTACAATTTCGCCCCACATTCAGGACAGAATTTATTATTCCAACTGTTAACTGCGCCACAACTGGGACAATCGAGCATTTCACAACCCTTGCTGACAATTTTCGGTAAACCAATCATACGCGCATTACTTTGACCGGGGGCGACCATGGGATAACAATTTTCATCCTTAGTCACGATCGCATTGACCAAAACCGGACCATCATGGGCCAACATTTCGGCAATTTTTGCGGCTAATTCCTCTCGATGGCGAATGGTAATCCCTTTAATGCCGTAAGCTTGGGCTAACAGTTCCACATCTGGCATTCCCACTTCCATATTGGAATTAGAATAACGTTCCCCATAGAAAGCTTCTTGCCATTGACGTACCATACCCTGCCAACCATTATTAATAATAATCGTCTTGGTATGGATATTAAATTGGGTTAGGGTGGCCAATTCCTGTAGATTCATTTGGAAACTGGAATCACCACTAATACAGATGACCTCCTCATCGGGAATAGCCACCTTTACCCCCATAGCAGCCGGTAAACCGAAACCCATCGTCCCCAATCCCGCGCTAGAAATCCAACGTCGGGGTCCATTTTTGAGGAATTGGGCCGCCCACATCTGATGCTGGCCCACATCGGTGGTATAGTAGGCGTGGGGTGCTTGACGACCCACCTCAACGATCACTTCTTGGGGGGAAAGTCTGCCTTCCGGTCGAGGTACTTGCAGGGGATAATCTTGTCGCCAGCGCTCGATCTGGGCTAACCAAGCTTGGGTGCGATCGGAATTAGTGGGATAATCAAATTCTCTGGCTTTTTGGAGTATTTGTTCTAAAACTACCCGCACATCCCCGACAATCGGCACGTCAGGGGCGCGATTTTTGCCCACTTCGGCGGGGTCGATGTCCACATGGATTACCTTAGCTTTCGAGGCAAATTCGTCCAATTTCCCTGTTACTCGGTCATCAAAACGAGCGCCGACGGCAATTAATAAATCACACTCGGTCACGGCAAAATTAGCGTAGGCGGTGCCGTGCATTCCTAACATTCCCACCGAGAGGGGATGATGTTCATCAAAAGCACCGATCCCCATTAACGTGGTGGTGACGGGTAACTGAAAACGTTCGGCAAACTCGGCAATTTGGGCGTGGGCATTAGCTGCGATCGCACCTCCGCCAACGTAAAGTAAGGGTTTTTCGGCGGTTTCCAAGAGGTGTAAAGCGGCCTCGATTTGACGACGATTGCCCTTAACCGTGGGACGATAGCCAGTTAGTTTCACATCTCCCGGTTCGACGGGGATATAATCGCACTGTTCTAAACCGACATCTTTGGGAATATCGACTAAAACCGGTCCCGGTCGTCCTGTACTGGCGATATGGAAGGCCTCAGCGACGATTCTCGCTACTTCGCGGGCATTTCTAGCCACATAGGAATGTTTAACAATCGGGAGAGTAATGCCATAAATATCGGTTTCTTGGAAAGCATCGGAACCGATGGCCGCCCGGCTGACCTGACCGGTGATAATTACCATCGGGATGGAGTCCATGTGTGCGTTAGCGATGCCTGTCACCAAATTGGTCGCCCCGGGGCCGGAAGTACCGAAACAGACTCCCACTTTGCCGGTGGCCCTAGCGTAGGCATCGGCGGCATGGGCGGCCGCTTGTTCGTGGCGCACTAAGATATGTTGTAATTCTCCCCGTTCTTCAAAGCGGTAGAGTTCGTCATAGATGGGCAGGATCGCACCGCCGGGATAACCGAAGATGTGCTTAACACCATGACGTTTGAGACTGTCCATCAAGGCATAAGCACCAGAACAACGCTGGGGAACCGTTGTTAAAGAGTCATTGGGCTTGGGAAGTGATGAAACCACAGGGCAAACCGTCCAATTTCTAATGAGAGGGATAATTGCGATTCTGTTGCCTAGGATGCAACTTGAAAAATAGCAAAATTTATATCCTTATACATTTAGTGTATTCTATTTCACCTTTTTGGCCGCAGTTTTTTTTCTTTTTGCATCTTACCCATGCAATATCTGGGGTGATGGGGAAGTGGGGAAGTGGGGAGGGGGGGGAAGTGGGGAAGTGGAGATAAGATAATAGATGCTGGTGATTTCGCCTGATCTTGACTTAGCCCGGGAGTTTTATGATGCCAGTTCAATTATCGTTGCCGTTGTATCATCAACTTTCTCAACCAGAGGTGATTGAATACTTGAGCAGCGATGGGTCAGGGGGCTTATCAGCAGAAGAAGTGGCCAGTCGCTACGAAAAATATGGCCCGAATGAACTGCGATTTAAGCCGGGGAAACCAGCTTGGTTGAGATTTTTGGGGCAATTTCATCAGCCGCTACTCTATATTCTCTTGCTTGCGGGTACTATTAAGGCATTTTTAGGGTCTTGGACGAATGCCTCGGTGATTTGGGGAGTTACTCTGATCAATGCCATTATTGGCTATGTGCAGGAAGCTAAGGCGGAAGGTGCGATCGCTTCCCTAGCCAAGGCCGTAACCACAGAAGCGACGGTGTTGCGAGAGGGACAAACCCTCCGGATTCCATCTCGGGATTTGGTGCCGGGAGATATCGTTTTATTGGCATCGGGGGATAAAGTACCGGCGGACTTGAGGCTGCTGAAAGTCCGCAATTTGCAGGTGGATGAGTCTGCCCTGACCGGGGAATCCTTGCCCGGGTCAAAAGCGATCGAACCCTTACCCGGGGATACGCCCCTAGCAGAAAGGACAAACATGGCCTACGCAGGGAGTTTCGTTACCTTTGGACAGGGCAAAGGGATTGTTGTCTCTACGGCCAACGCCACCGAAGTGGGGCAGATTTCCCAGTCGATGGAAGGCCGAGTCAGCCTTAGCACACCCCTGACCCGTAAATTTGCCCAATTTAGCCGCACCCTACTCTACGCAATTTTGACCCTAGCAACCTTGACCTTTGCCATCGGGTTAGGACGGGGGAAATCTTGGATCGATATGTTTGAAGCTGCCGTTGCCCTGGCAGTGAGTGCGATTCCAGAAGGGCTGCCGGCAGTGGTAACGATTACCTTGGCCATTGGGGTCAACCGCATGGCCCGTCGTCATGCGATTATTCGTAAACTGCCCGCAGTGGAAGCATTGGGGAGTGCGACCGTCATTTGTTCCGACAAAACCGGAACCCTAACGGAAAATCAAATGACTGTACAGTCCATTTATACCGAGGGGCAATATTACGCCGTTAGTGGTGGTGGCTATAGTCCCAAGGGCGAAATTAGTCTGATCACCGATGGCAACCCTGGCAGCCCCTTTGCGGACGAATTGCCCCCGGTCCTAGGGGATTGTCTGGTAGCTGGTTTGCTTTGTAATGACTCCGGGCTAAAACAAACGGGAGAAGATTGGTCAGTGGTGGGGGATCCTACGGAAGGGGCGCTGATTGCGGCCGCTGCCAAAGCAGGTCTCAGTCAATTGGGGCTATTGTCTTCAACCCCACGATTGGATGCAATTCCCTTTGAATCTGAGTACCAATACATGGCAACCCTGCATGATGGGATACCTCGCCTGATCTATGTCAAGGGATCGGTTGAGTCGCTGATGCGTCGTTGTTCCCAGATGATCGATCGCTATGGTCAGATGACTGCGCTGAACGCCGAACAGATCGAGCAAGCGGTGGAAACGATGGCAGAGCAGGGGCTGCGGGTGCTTGCCTTCGCCAAAAAAGCAGCCGCGACCCATCAGCATTCTATCGACCATGAGGATATCGAAACAGGCTTGGTGTTTCTGGGATTACAGGGCATGATTGACCCACCTCGTCCAGAGGCGATCGCTGCCGTTCATGCCTGTCAAACTGCCGGGATTCGGGTCAAGATGATTACTGGTGATCATCTTGTCACGGCACGAGCGATCGCGGAACGGATGGGCATTAAAACGGCAGCACAAGTCTTAGCATTTGAGGGAAAAGAATTAGCGCAAATGGATGATCATCAACTGGCCCAAGCGGTGGTCGATGGATCGGTATTTGCCAGGGTTGCCCCTACCCAAAAACTGCAACTGGTGGAAGTACTCCAGTCTCAAGGAGAAATCGTGGCGATGACGGGCGATGGTGTCAATGATGCGCCGGCTCTCAAGCAGGCTGATATCGGGATTGCCATGGGGAAAGGAGGAACGGAAGTCGCCAGGGAATCTGCTGATATGCTCCTCACTGATGATAACTTTGCCTCGATCAAGGCCGCTGTCGAAGAAGGACGCACCGTTTATCAAAATTTACGCAAAGCGATATCTTTTCTCTTACCTGTCAATGGTGGCGAATCGATGACCATTCTGATCAGTACTTTACTGGCACGAGATTTACCGATCCTCTCCCTACAAGTACTCTGGTTGAACATGATCAACTCGGTCACGATGACTGTTCCCCTGGCCTTTGAAGCAAAATCCCCCAGCATTATGCAGTCACCACCACGCAATCCCAATGAACCTTTGATCACCAAAAAACTATTGCGCCGAATTTTGGCTGTTTCATTGTTTAACTGGATTCTGATTTTTGGTATGTTTGAGTGGGCTAAATCGACCACAGGAGATATTGCCGTTGCCCGCACAATGGCAATTCAATCCCTTGTGGCAGCACGGGTTATCTATCTGCTCAGTATCAGCCAATTAGGGATGAGCCTAGTTAACTACCTGCGTCGTCAGTCAACCTCGATTACTAATGCACCAATCCTAATTTTGGGGATTGTGGCTGCTGTTGCCCTACAAATTTTATTTAGTCAATGGGGGGTGATGAACAGTCTGTTTGCAACGGCGACCCTAACCGGTCATCAATGGCTAATCTGTTTGTTGCCGATGCCGCTCATGGTGTTTTGGGCAATTTTTGCCAATGTTATCGATCCTCCTCATTGTCATGGGAAATAACTAATCTTGAATTCTTGACCGCAACTACCAAGACTCGCGGTTTTTATTCCCCTAATTGCCAGGTTATCTCTTCACCCGCTCGTAACGGCACCAGTCCGGATTCGGGAAATGGCAATTCATCGGGAATACGCCAAGGGGTTTTGGTTAAGGTGATTTGTTCCGTATTCCGAGGGAGTTGATAAAAATCCGGTCCGTGAAAGCTGGCGAACCCTTCCAGTTGCTCAAGCGCATCGACACTCTCAAAAGCTTCTGCGTACAACTCTAGGGCGTGCAGAGCCGAATAACAACCCGCGCAGCCACAGGAACTTTCTTTGCTGTAGCGAGAATGGGGCGCACTATCGGTCCCTAGAAAAAACTTGGGATTGCCCGATGTTGCCGCTTGCAAAAGTGCCAAACGATGATCCTCTCGTTTCAAAATCGGCAGGCAATAAAAATGGGGACGAATGCCACCGGTAAAGAGAATGTTTCGGCTAAACAATAAATGTTGGGGCGTAATTGTGGCGGCGACGTTGTTGTTAGCTGATAGAACAAACTTAACCGCATCAGCAGTGGTAATGTGTTCAAACACGACGCGCAGTTTCGGAAATCTCGTTATCAGTGGGAGCAAGTGCTTCTCAATGAACACTTTCTCTCGATCGAACACATCAATATCACCATCGGTGACTTCTCCGTGCAGTAGTAGCGGCATATCTACCTGCTCCATCGCTGCCAAAACGCCATCGCACCGACGAAGGTCCGTCACCCCCAAGTCGGAATTAGTTGTCGCACCGGCCGGGTAGTATTTCACCGCTTTGACAAACTGGGAGGCTTTCGCCGCCATAATTTCTTCGGGACTGGTATTATCGGTGAGATAGAGGGTCATCAATGGCTCGAACTGTTGACCCTCTGGAACTGCTGCCAGAATGCGCTCGCGGTAGGAGGCGGCATCGGCGACTGAGCGCACTGGGGGCTTTAAATTCGGCATGATAATGGCACGGGCAAACTGACGCACCGTATGGGGTAGAACCGCTTTCAGTGCCGCACCATCGCGGAGATGAAGGTGCCAGTCGTCGGGTCGAGTGATTGTGAGTCTTCGCATTTTTCCATCATACAACGGTTAGGAATCCCAGCGCCACAACTAAACACAAGAGAGAAGTCAATCTTCGGTCAGGGAATCAATTCCCTATTTCAGCAGTCAAGTCGGTTTTAACTAATAAGCTGCCGCGCATCTAAATTGGTCTAGGTCGATAAGATAAGGCTGGAACTGCGCTATTTATTTCTCTTTATTTATCATAAATTCAATTGGCGTACAAGTGAATTGCTTAAGACTAGATATTATTACCAAAAATCTAATCTATTTTTTAGTTTTTACCTCAGATGTAGCCGATGAAAACATTCAAATAATGACAGGAATCAGTCAAGCTTTATAGTCTAATCCCAATGGTAATAATCCCGAAAAACTTCTTGTTAATAATAACAATAAACCATTTTTATTTATAGTAAATTAGTGCCAAAAATAACCAAGATAGAGCAATTTCTTGAATTGCCAATAATTCCACATTAATCAATCCTATCCAAGATTGACTAACGCATCCCCTTGAATATTTTCTCGATCGAGCAGCTTTTAAGTCCCCAAAATCCTTACAATAGGAGATGAAGATAACCTGAAAAGTTGGAGAATATGAATTATCTCATTGCCGTGTTAGCTGATCGCATACAAGCAGAAGAAGCTTCCGTTGCCCTGGAAAAGGCGGGAATTCCCCAATCTCAAGTGACCATTCTCGGTCGCGGCTATAAAAGTGCCGATGAGTTCGGTTTGATCGATCCCTTTCAACAAGCCAAAAAACGGGCCACTCTCATGGCTTTTTGGCTAATTCCCTTCGGTTTTGCCGGCGGCTACCTTTTTAACCTGATTACGGGATTGCATACCTTTGATTGGGCCGGAGAACCGGGCAATCATATCGTCGGCGGTATTGCCGGGGCGATTGGGGGGGCGATGGGCAGTATTTTCGTCGGTGGTGGCGTGGGTTTATCGTCCGGCAGTGGCGATGCACTTCCCTATCGCAATCGTCTCGGTGCCGGAAAATATATTATTATCGTGCAGGGTTCGGAAAACCTGAAAAATCAAGCGACTCTTATCCTGCGTCAATTTAACCCCGAAAATCTGCAAGGATACGCCCTAGAAAGATGAACGGTTATCGGGAATAAGTTATCGGTCATCTGATTTTTTCCTAAGAATTTTTGATTAATTACCACAAAACAATGTTACCAAGAGAAGAATTACTAAAGGGTGTCGAGAACCGCGAGGAAATAGCGAAAGTTATTGATAAAGCCGAACAAGCGATTAAGACTTGGGAAGTGACGGTGACAGACTTTCTTTCTCCCGCAGTTTTGGCGGAAGTAGAACGGGTTTTTCAGCGTTTAACCGATGTGTCAATGGAAAAATGGGGCGGTTATCCCCAAGCAGAAAGACAGCGCCTCGGTATTGCTAGAGTTGATTTACCTTTGGCAGTAACAGATATTCCCCTATCTGCCCTTGATATTGCCGGTAATTTTCTTTTTGATACCGCTAACCATCGGGATTTTTTAGGGGCGATGTTGGGGACGGGTATCGTTCGGGAAAAAGTCGGTGATATAATCGTTTTAGGTGAGCGAGGAGCGCAGGCAATTGTAGTGCCTGAATTGGCGGATTTTTTATCTGCTAATTTGCGACAAGTGCGTTCAGTTCCAGTGAAAACTAGCCCGATTCCTTTGACGGAATTAAAAGTTAGACCACCGCAAAAAAAAGAAATTAATACGGTGGAAGCTTCCTTACGTTTGGATGCGATTGCCTCGGCGGGTTTTGGCATTTCTCGCAGTAAAATGGCCGAGGCAATTAGTGCCGGAGATGTGCGAGTTAACTGGAAAGATATCAGTCAATCTAGTTATAATGTTAAAACCGGTGATTTGATTTCTTTTCGGGGAAAAGGTCGTCTAGAAGTGGGTGAGGTTACTATAACCAAAAAAGAGCGCTATCGGGTTCATTTAACTAGATTTATTTAGTTTTTTCTGTCTCTAGAATTTGTCATTAGACAGATTAATTGCCATGGCTGAGAATTTCGCCTTAATCGTGCAACTGTGTCAAGTTAGTCCCATCGGTAAACTATTACCGGGGGCGCTTTATGTTCATCGAGAAGCATTACATCAACTGGATCCTATCCTCCAGAATTACGAACAACAAGCAAGAATTAATCAGCATTTATCTGAGGCAACAATAATTAAATTTAGCACCGATAAACCGAAAATATCCTATCTTTTTTATCCCGATTTTGATCGGGAACCTCACCCAGTTTTAACTAAAAGTTTAGTGGTAGATATGGGGACATTAATCTTAAGTGAATGGAATTATCAAAATGCTGATAATCCGCCTATTTTACACCGAAAAGAAACTTTTGTTACTAGGGACTATCCTTTTTATGAACAATTCGAGCATCTCACAAAAATCGAGAGTGCTTTAGGACTTTTAAACAGTTCTTATCCCATCGGTACTAAACAGGAATGGCAACGACTTTTAAGAAAGCATCACCTTGATTTTGCAGGAGATTATTTAGTTTGTAATCTAGAGGGACAAAAGGAAAAATCGATAATAATTGATCGCCACAAAGCCGCTCTTGTTCGCAAAACCCTTTCTCGTCCAGCAAGATTAGCATTAGCGGCGGGATTATTCCTTCCTGAAACCACTTTTTTTGATTACGGTTGTGGTTATGGAGGTGATATAGAACGCATAGCTGAACAGGGTTATCAAAGTGAAGGTTGGGATCCTTATTATCGTCCCGATAGTCCTTTAATTGAATCTGATATTGTTAATTTAGGCTATGTAATTAATGTTATTGAATCCGCCGAAGAAAGGCAAGAAGCTTTATTAAAAGCTTGGCAATTAACCCGTCAAGTTTTAATTGTTTCAGCACAGATTCTAATTGATGATAGTGAACGGGGTTTAATGGCCTATGAAGATGGAATTATAACCCGTCGCAATACTTTTCAAAAATACTATCAACAGGAAGAACTAAAACAGTATATTGATAGCACTTTGGGGGTTGATTCTATTCCAATAACTTTGGGAATTTATCTGGTTTTTCGAGAGGAGGAAAAAGCCGAAACTTTTCGTTTATCCAGATGTCGTTCCCGCGCTACCACACCTAAAATTAAAACCCATCTCAAACGCTTTGAAGATTACGAAGATTTATTAACTCCCCTGATGGAATTTTACACCCAGCAGGGACGTTTACCCGTCGCAGGAGAATTATTACAAGAGGAAGAAATTAAAGCAGAATTTGGGACTTTTAGACGAGCTTTTCAAGTGATTTTACAAGTAACAGAAGCGGAAGAATGGGAGATAATTGCCGATAAAAGACGCGCCGATCTTTTACTTTATTTAGCTTTAAGTCAATTTAGCCACTGTCCGAAAGTACGGGAATTATCCCCCGCTACCCGTGCCGATTTTAAAGCTTTATTTGGCAGTTATCGCAATGCTTGCGCTTTAGCAGAAGAAGTGTTAATAAGTGCGGGAAATTTGGCAGCGATCGCTCGTGCTTGTGAAAATAGTTCCTTAGGTAAACTTTCCCGTTATTCCCTAACTATTCATATTAGCGTTTTGGAAAAATTACCGATGTTATTACGCTTATATGAAGGTTGTGCTAGTCAAACTATCGGACGGTTAGAAAATGCTAACGTCATTCGTTTATCTTTTCGTCAACCCAAAATTTCCTATCTCTATTACCCCAATTTTGATACAGAAATTCATCCGATTTTAGCCACTAGCATGGATGTATATTTAGGTTCGGCTGATTTTAGTTTTCGCGATTATCGGGATAGTCCTAATCCGCCAATTTTACACGAAAAAGAGCTTTTAGTAACGGCTGATTATCCCAACTATGATAAATTGGTTCGCTTAACTCAATTAGAAAAGGATTGGGGATTGTTAGAAGATAGAAAAGCGATCGAACGTTTACAGGGTTGGCAAAAATGTTTAGAGGAGCATTGTGCTACAATCAAAGGCTATCAGATTCTGTGGCGAAAAGATGCCGATCCCTATAAAGTTAGGATTTTACGCGCTAAAATTAACGCCAGAAGAAATCAAAATAAGTCTTCCTGAGTAATTAAGTAAAATAGATGAGGTAATTAATTTTATGATGACTACGATTCGATTACAAGGATTAGAAGATTTCGAGTTAAAAGCGAATGATCCTGAACAAAGAATGTTTATTTCTGGGGTTAATTGGCAACAGTACGAAACCCTCTTAAAACATTTAGAAGATAGTTCCAGTTATCGCATTACTTACTTAGATGGAATGGTAGAAATTATGGCTCCTAGTCGTCGTCATGAAGTTAGCAAAAAAAATATAGGTAGATTGGTAGAAGTTTATTTAGAATATGCTGAAATTGATTTCTGGGGATTAGGTTCCACCACTTTGCGAAAACAGGAAAAAGAAGCGGGAAAAGAACCAGATGAATGTTTTTGTTTATTTACAGAAAAAGAGTTTCCTGATTTGGCGATCGAAATAATCTTAACCAGTGGCAGCCTGAAAGTTTTAGAAGTTTATCAAAGATTAGGAACTCAAGAGGTTTGGTTTTGGCAAGATAATCAGTTAAAAATCTATTCTTTACAGGAGAATGGCGAATATATTTTAATCCCTAAAAGTTCTTTATTACCGGATTTAAATTTAGAATTATTAGCCGAATACGTCAACCATCCTAATCCCCGTCTTGCCGTCAAAGAATTTCGCTCGCGTTTAACAGAAAATTCCCAGTTATAATAACTATTATTTTTCCATGAATTCTCAAGTAAAATTTAACCTATCTATCCTAGCGATATTTTTATTTTCTCTGGCGATAAGATTTTGGAATCTTAGTCAATTTAATACACTTGTTTTCGATGAAGTTTATTATGCTAAATACGGCAATGAATATCTAATTGGTAAAGATTTTTTTCAGTCTCATCCACCGTTAAGTCAATATTTAATTGCTATTAGTATTTGGATTGGTTCCCATTTTCCTGCCGATCCTGAAACCATTAATAATTTAACAGGTTCCCTGCGCTCAACTTTTAGTTATCGCTGGTTAAATGCTTTCACTGGTTCTTTTATTCCCCTAATTATTGGCGCAATTGCTTATCAATTAACCCAGAGAAAACCTGTATTTTTAATCACAACTTTTCTCGCTAGTTTAGACGGATTATTTCTGGTGGAATCCCGCTATGCTCTCAATAATATTTACTTGATTTTATTCGGTTTGTCTGGACAATTATTTTTTTTATTAGCACTCCAGAAAAATAAGAAAATCAATTGGCTATTATTATCGGGAGTTTCTTTCGGTTTAGCGGCAAATATTAAATGGAATGGCTTAGGATTTTTACTGGGAATATTTATTTTTATCGGTATTGCTTGGTTAATAAAATTATTTAATCAAGAGCAGTCAAAAGATCATCTTTGGACAAAGGCAACTAACCTGAGATTAGAGGACATTTTTATCGCCTTAATTGTCTTTCCTCTTGTTACCTATAGTTTGCTGTGGATACCGCATCTTCTCGTCAACCATCAATATAATTTTTGGCAAGTACATCAAGAAATTTGGTCATTTCATCAGAGAATCAAGGGTAATAAATCTGATGTTCATCCCTATTGTTCTCCCTGGTATAGTTGGTTAGTAATGGGGCGACCTGTGGCTTATTATTTTAAGAGAGTAGGTGATAAAATTTATGATGTTCACGCTATGGGAAATCCGTTTTTATGGTGGTTTTCTACGGGAGCGATTCTAGTGGTTTTTAGTCGATTATTTAACCGAAAAGAGCGAGTAATTTCCGCCTATCTTATCTGTAACTATATTGCCAATCTGCTGCCCTGGTTAAAAATTGGTCGCTGTACCTTTCTCTATCATTATATGGCTGCCTATAGCTTCACTTGGATTGCTCTAGCTTGGCTCTTAGCCGATGGTCTAGAAAGTTCCAGTCCTATTTATAAAAATTGCTCGCGCTCGCTGATAATTTTGATAACTTTTGCTTTTATCCATTGGCTACCAATTTATTTAGGTATTCCCTTGTCAGTGCGGGATTATTATCTGAGAATGATTTTTCCCAATTGGATTTAGGATGAAATTAGCCGCAAAAACTGATACAATAACATCATGATAAAAAGCGATCGCAGGAGTTATGGGTAAACAAAGAATCTTATCTGGTGTGCAACCAACCGGCAATTTACATTTAGGCAATTATCTGGGTGCGATCCGTAATTGGGTGGAGGGACAAAAAGACTACGATAATTTCTTTTGTGTGGTCGATTTACACGCGATCACCGTTCCCCATAATCCTGCCACTCTTGCGGAGGATACTTTAGCAATTGCCGCTTTATATTTAGCCTGCGGAATTGATTTAGAATATGCGACGATCTTTGTCCAATCCCACGTTAAAGCTCATACAGAATTAACTTGGTTATTGAATTGTATCACCCCTTTAAATTGGTTGACCGATATGATTCAATTTAAAGAAAAAGCGATTAAACAGGGGGAAAATGTTGGCACGGGTTTACTCGATTATCCCGTGCTGATGGCTGCCGATATCCTACTCTACGATGCCGATAAAGTACCCGTGGGAGAAGATCAAAAACAACATTTAGAATTAACCCGCGATATAGCTGTTAGAATTAATCATCTTTTTGGGCAACCGAAACAACCAATTTTAAAACTTCCTGATCCGATGATCCGCAAGGAAGGAGCGCGGGTGATGAGTTTAACCGATGGCCGGAATAAAATGTCTAAATCCGATCCTTCCGAGATGAGTCGGATTAATATTCTCGATAGTCCCGATGTCATTGCCAAGAAAATTAAACGCTGTAAAACCGATCTAGTTAAGGGTTTAACTTTCGATGATCCAGAACGTCCCGAATGCCATAATTTATTAACTCTCTATAGCATTTTATCGGGAAAAAGTCAAGAGGTGGTCGCAGCAGAATGTGCCGATTTAGGTTGGGGACAATTTAAACCGATGTTAACAGAAGTCACCATAGAATCTCTGAAACCTATTCGGGAAAAATACGCCGAAATTAGAGAGGCTAAAGATTATTTAGCCACAGTTTTGCGGCAAGGTCGTCTCAAAGCAGAAGCGGTGGCCAATCAAACTCTCGATCGAGTCAAAAATGCCATGGGTTATTTACCACCATTTTAGGGAAAATAAAACCAGAGATGTCTGGGGCGAATTTCTGCTAGGCTGTCCAGAGAAACTCGCTCTAATAACATTCATCGCCAGAGGGTCGCGAAATTCCGCCGTAATTTTCCCTAAAAATTCGTTTTCTATCTGTTGAGTTGGATTAGTTTTAGCTACTGCTTGCTGTAATTCTTGGCTATACTATGCTAGATGTTGGGACAATTCAATTATAGTTTTTTCTAGTTGTGATTAGCCTTTTTTAAGTTGTTTTCGCAGTTTCAATCATTGAAAATGCGATCGCTAATAAAAATAGCAGAGTCCGGCAGTTACCCCAAGACTAAGAATTGTTATCCCCGTGGGAATTTCCAACATACCCGACTCGGTTGCTGATATGTTGTAGGATTGTAATAAGAGGATTTTTTTCCTGAAAAATTGTCATATTTGAGGTTTTGATTATGCCTTATACAAATGAAGAAGGTGGACGCTTAAATAATTTCGCCGCCGAACCGAAAGTTTATCAAGCGGATCCCCCCACTAAATCGCAACAACGTAATTATCTTTTCTGGGGTGTTGCTGCGATCACACTTGTCGGTGGACTGTTAGCCGTCGCTTTTTACGCATCTCAAGCTGGCTAAAATTTAGTCCCTCGTAGTTGCGATTTAGCCCCTTTCACTCCTCTTTACCGCTAATATCACAACTACTCCCTATTTTAAGGCTTTTGACCCTGAATTAATGCCACTGCTGACTGAGACTTAGCCGCAGTCCCCTGTTTACCCTGAGATAACGCTAGACGAGCTGCTTCCTCTAAATCAGCGATCGCTTTTTCCCTGTTTCCCAATTTATAATGGGTTAAACCCCGATTGTGGTACGCTTCGGCAAAATTAGCATTGATTTTCAGACTCTCATCATAGTCCCTTAAAGCCATTTCCTGCTGTCCGGCTCGGTTATAGGCTAGAGCGCGATTATAGAAAATGCGATCCTGTCCTCTGGTTCCCTGTAAACTCAAAGCTTTTGTGTAATCCTCGATCGCTTCTGCGTGTCTTCCCAAGTCATCCTTAGCATTACCGCGATAAATAAAGAAATCAGCAAAATTTCCGTTTAAAGCGATCGCTTTTGTGCAATCCTCCACTGCTGCCTCGTATTTTTTCGTCAGATAATGCACATAACAACGATTACCGAGAGCATTAACATAATTGGGGTTGATTGTCAAGGCCTGGGTATAATCTGCGATCGCTCGCTCGTATTGGCCGAGAACTAACTCCGCATAGCCGCGATTATAGTAAGCATCGGCATCCTTCGGTTCTAATTGTAGAGCTTGAGTAAAATCTGCGATCGCCCCTGAGTAATCCCCTGCGGTTAAACGATCCACCCCCCGATTATAAAATTCTACAGCCTTCACGGGGTTAGCGGTAGTTTGAGCGCTTAGGGGAGAGATAGTCAGTAAAAAAGTCGCTATAGCTATAATAATTGTCAATTTTTTCTTAATTTTCATAATCCGTTCACCTAAACAATTCAAGGTAAAATTAAACAGCCCTACTTACAGGTCAAAATATCATGATTAAATCTCTTTTGGCGACTTTCCTCCTAATTACCACCCTTCTCTTTACCGCTTGTGCAACTCCCATCGCTGGACTGCAAGGATACACCAGTGGCAGCCAAGGCTATCAATTTTTATATCCTAAGGGTTGGACGCAGGTGGATGTGAAAAAAGTTGCGGGAGTAGATGTGGTTTTTCATGACTTGATCGAAACGAGCGAAAATTTAAGCGTTATTATTAACCCCGTCCCCGACAATAAAACTTTAACAGATTTAGGGACACCCTCGGAAGTGGGCTATCGTCTCCTGAAAAATAATAGTCTTAACCCCAATCTCGATAAGGAAGTAGAATTAATTCGCTCAGAATCCCATCAAATCGACGGCCAAGATTATTATATCCTCGAATATCAAGTTAAATTAGCCAACGGCCAAGAACGTCATAATCTGGCCAGCGTCACGGTTAATAATCATAAACTCTATTCTTTTAATCTTTCCACTTCCCAAAAACGTTGGACTCAAATTCAAGAACTCTTTGAAACTATCGTTGATTCTTTCTCGGTTAGTTAGGGAAATAGGCAACAGGCAATAGGGGAAATATAATAAATAAAAGTAATCTCCTGACGACCGAATCCTAAAAAAGTGAACAGTAATCAGTGATCAGTAATCGGTGGGGAAGTGGAGTGTGGTAACTGGTAACTGGTAACTGATTACTGATAACTGGTAACTGGTAACTGATAACTGGTAACTGATAACTGAATATGAGTAACTCGGAAGAAAATAGACTAGATAGACTCGAATCTCTTGCTGAAAATACCCTAACAGAACTACGGGAGATTAAATCAGGACTACAGGAGATTAGATTAGGATTACAGGAGATTAAATTAGGATTACAGGAAACCAATCAGGGATTAAAAGAAACTAGAGCGATCACTAATTCTAACGCTAAATCGATCGAAGCGTTAACTAATAGTCTTGCTGAGTCTAAAAAAGAATTGGAAAAAGACAGACGGGGACTTTATCAACTGCTAGGACAATTAACTCGATCGATGTCGGATTTTTATGAGGTTCAGTCAGATTTTTACAATCGATTTGACAAAATTGAAGAAAGAGAATCACGCATGGTTGAGATTTTAGATCGTTATTTTCCCCCCGAAAATCCTGCTAATTCCTAGCAGGTTTTGCCATAGCATTGTTAGGTTTTCCAGGTTGGGGAGATTTTTCATTTATCAGTTACTCCTGTCTTCTGTCCCCTGTCTCCTGTCTTCTATCTCTTTTTACTGAAAAAACTATGTCTATTCCCTTGATTCTTGCTTCCGCTTCTCCTGCGCGTAAAAAACTATTACAAATGGTGGGAATCGATCCGATTGTGCGGGTGAGTAACTTTGATGAATCGACAATTAATGCTGATGATACTCTCCATCTTGTCCAAACTTTAGCCCAATGTAAAGCACAAACGATCGCCCCCCAATTTGATACAGGATTAATTCTTGGTTGTGATTCCGTCTTAGAAGTAGCGGGGGAAGTCTATGGCAAACCCAAGGATAAATCAGAAGCGATCGAGCGTTGGCAAAAAATGCGCGGTCAGGTGGGTGTACTCTATACAGGTCATGCTTTAATTGATCGAGTTAATAATCAAACTTTGACTCGTTGTGGGATTACTAAAGTTCACTTTGCCAATATCAGCGATGAAACAATTATTGCCTACGTTAACACCGAAGAACCCCTCAAATGTGCCGGCTGTTTTGCCCTAGAAGGAAAGGGGGGTTTATTCGTGGAAAGATTAGAGGGATGTCACAGTAATGTTATCGGTTTAAGTTTACCCCTATTTAGGCAGATGTTAACGGATTTTGGCTACCAAATCACTGACTTTTGGTGATCTTTTTGCCGATAATTTTCCCAAATTTATTGGCAAAAGGGCTTGACAAATTATCAGACTTGTGTTAACCTTTTATTATAATGGGAATCCGTGTCGCCCTGCGAACCCCTCTTTTTTCTATCGGATAGCCCCAAAATTTTTAACCCTTTCCTTTTCACTTTTTCCCGAAAAAACTATGTCTTGCTTGCGCGTGGGAATTGCCGGTCCGGTGGGTTCAGGAAAAACAGCCCTGCTCGATGCCCTGTGTAAAAATTTGCGGGATCAATATCCGATCGCCGTAGTCACCAATGACATTTATACTCAAGAAGATGCCCAATTTTTAGTGCGATCGCAAGCTTTAGCCCCGGAAAGAATTTTAGGAGTAGAAACGGGAGGATGTCCCCATACAGCTATTCGCGAAGATGCCTCAATTAACTTAGTTGCCATTGAACAGTTAGAGAGAAAATTTGCTAACTTAAAGCTAATTTTTCTGGAAAGTGGCGGCGACAACTTAGCGGCAACCTTTAGCCCGGAATTAGTGGATTTAACCATCTATGTGATTGACGTGGCAGCCGGAGATAAAATCCCTCGCAAAGGTGGACCTGGTATCACCAAATCGGATTTATTGGTAATTAATAAAATAGATTTAGCCCCGATGGTGGGGGCAGATTTAGGAGTGATGGATAGAGATGCCAAAAAGATGCGCGGAGATAAACCCTTTATCTTCACCAACTTAAAAACACGGGAAGGATTAGATCGAGTGATTGCCTTTATCGAAAAGAATTTAATCTAGAGACAACAAATCCATAATTTAATCCTGGGGGCGACTGGGTATTTAAACCACTACAAAAATGTCTGCCTTAGTTAGTGTTAGTTCGGGGTTTAGGGTAGCTAATTGAACTTGTGTCGCGCCGCCTAAACCATCTGCATCGAAGAATAAAGCCCCGGTGGTTTTATTGTAAATAAAACGTTGACTGGCGGTAGTGGAGCTAGTTCCGATCAAAAATTGACTGGATTGAATTGCCGCATTAGCGACTAAACCAGCACGGAATCCCGAGGCAGAAACGTTAATCGTATCGTCAATCACGTTAAAATCAGTGATTAAATCGATACCTTGGCTGGGAGAAGAGAAGACAAAGCGATCACCTCCCGCACCACCTGTTAAAGTATCATTACCTAGATTACCAACTAATCGATCATTACCGCCCTGGCCATCAATGAAATCATTGGCATTAGTTCCTTCTAGATCATTATTATTTTGATTGCCGATAATGCGACGATTTACCTGTAAACTAAAAACATCACTGGTAGATAGTCCCCCTCGATCCCGGGCGGTAACTCGGATGTCAAGAATGCCCACATTAGCACCGGTAGGTGTACCAGCGAGAGTTCTAGTGGTTGGGTTAAAAGTTAACCAAGAGGGAAGAGGGTTATTATTACTGGGAGTAACACTATAGGTGAGAACATCTCCTGCATCTACATCAGTAAAAGTGTTAGCTGGAATCTGAAAAGTGAAGGGTTGATCTTGTAAGATTTGACGATCAGTAATCGGATTAACAAGAGTGGGAGTTTCGTTAACGTTGGTAACGTTGATAGTTAAGAATTTTTCAAAAAATAATCCATTCCCGTCGGTTGTCCTGACTCGAATGCTGTAATTATTAATATTTTCATGATTAAAGCCGCTCTTAGTTTTTAGTTGATTATTTTCAATGGTAAACAAAGAATTATTCGTAGAACCCGCCCCTGATACTAAACTGTAGGTAAAAGTATTTCCTCGATCGGGATCCGTGGTGCTAAAGGTACCTACCACTGTTCCTTGAGGTTGATTTTCGGCGATGCTACTGTTAGAAATATTTAGATCTGTGGGAGATTCATTAACATCAATTACATTAATCGTTAAAGATTTGTCCAAAGACAAACCCGCAGGATCTGTAGTTCTAACGCGAATGCTGTAACTACTCCGTCCCTCATGATCAAAGACCACATTGGTTTGCAGTTTATTGCCATTGATAGTAAAGAGATTATTGTCAGTGGCACCGATTCCAGTGACTAAATTATAGGTAAAAGTATTAGTAGGGTTAAGGGGGATATCTGTGGTGGTAAAAGTGCCGATAATTGTACCTATAGCTAGATTTTCGCCAATCCTGTTGTTGCTAAGGGTGAGGTCGCTGGGAGGTTGATCGATAATAAAATTAGCGGCGGTTAGGGGAGTTACCGAGGGATTAGATTGATTGGCGTGAACCACATCGATAGTGTTGCCTGTACTCAAAGTCAAACGGGTGACATTGAGAAAAGGACGGCTAAAAGTGGACAAAATACTACTAACATTAGTAAATCCTAAACTGGGGGAGATAATAATTTTCTCCGTCGCCACATCAAAATCGAGAATTTGATCTTGACCGTTATTCACCCCGAAGAAAAAATTGTCTTGTCCCGCTTCGCCAAAGATAATGTCATTGCCAGTACCGCCTTCAATCAGGTCATTGCCGACACCTCCCTGTAGTTGATCGTTGCCTTCCCCGCCGATTAACCAGTCATTGCCGCCACTGGCACTGTTATCATCAAATAATAAATCGTTGCCAGAACTTCCCTCTAAAACATCGTTCCCCGTACCACCAGAGAGAGTATCATTACCCTCATTACCGCGGAGAAGATCGTCGTTTTCTTGGCCAAATAATCGATCGTTACCGCCACCCCCTTCTAGAGTATCGTTTCCAGCGCCCCCTTGTAGTTCATCAGTACCATCGCCGCCTAAAAGTTGATCGTTGCCTGTCTGTCCGAAGAGAAGATCGTCCCCTAGGTTGCCTTGTAGGGTATCATTTCCCGCATCCCCAGAGATAGTATCATTGCCGTCATTACCGAGGAGAAGATCGTCGTTTTCCTGCCCGAATAATTGATCATTACCGCTACCCCCTTCCAGAGTATCGTTTCCAGCACCTCCTTGTAGTTCATCAGTACCATCGCCGCCCAAAAGTCGATCATTGCCTGTCTCTCCGAAGAGAAGATCGTCCCCTAGGTTGCCTTGTAGGGTATCATTTCCCGCATCCCCAGAGAGAGTATCATTGCCGTCATTACCGAGGAGAAGATCGTCGTTTTCCTGCCCCAATAATTGATCGT
>NZ_JADBUB010000252.1:0-23842 GCF_020245865.1 Microcystis sp. M169S2 | reverse complement strand
ACAGGTGCAAGATTTTGAGAGAATTGTGCTTCCAAACCTTGCGTCTTCATCGGCCCGCGTCCTGTAGGGGCGAAGCATTCGGGCAATAACCTATCGGTGAAACCGTAGATTTTCTATCCGAATGCTTCGCCCGTACTTTTTCAGCAAACCCTAATTAGGGTTTGGTTAATTTTTTAGTATTTTTGCTTAGGGTAAGTCCAGATATTCTTGTTCTGTTAGGGCAAATTCTGGATCAATTATTTTTACTTCATTATAGGTGAGTTGATAGAGTTTGTAAACTAAGTGATCAATCTGCTTTTCTAATTCGCTTGTATCAGCGTTAGGATCGTCTTTTTTAGCGGCGAGAATTTGATCTACTAATTTAATAAATGTTTGTTGATCCTTTGCTTTTTTGATTCTGAGTTGTCCAACAGGGCCTGGATAATATTCAAAACGATAGTCCATAAGCTTACCATAACTTTTAAAATAAAAATCTAAAAGTCGTGAATTAAGCAATGCGAGTATAAACTTTAAATCATATTCTTGCACGCTTTTTTCCTTTAATGTAACTATTGTTGTATCTGCGCTTGAATAGTATTCACTTTCATCTAATGAGAACGTATTTTGTGATGCTTTAAAGCGGCAAATTAATTTTCTATTATTAAACAAAGAAGGATTTCTTCCCCATTGTAAGTCAAACCATCTAATTTTTCCTGATTGAGCTTCACGCCGTTTTGATAACCTTTCTTTATACTGAATTAATCTTTTCTCTAGAGATGGATACAATGATAATTCATCAATACTATTCGTATAAACTAACTTTCTCGTTTCTGCTGGATGAATTGAATATCTAAAAATATCTCCAACTTTTACCCACGTTTTTATATACTGCTGAGGAAGATCTGAAAATTCACCAGTAGTTGAAATAAAAGCTTTGTCCAAACCAGTTATAATTCCTTGATTACAATAAGCAATTTCTTTTAACAAAATAGTATTAGTTTGAATTTTTTCATGAATTTTTAATTCATTACTTTCACCCAAAATCCACTTTGTTTTTTCTTTAATACTATCAATGGCTATGGAAATTAATGAAAAATTCTCAACTTTAACTGCATCATTTTTTTTGGTATCAATATATTTATAGCAAAACATTTCTCCTTGTTGAGGTTGTGATTTATATAAAGTGACAATTAAAGTCTTTATACCAACACCATCAAAGATCACTGAATTTTTAAAATCAATAATTTCATGAATTAGATAATTATTAGATAAGTACACCCTGAGTTTTTCTGCAAACTCTGCCTCAATCCAGTATCTTGAAGATATATAAGAAAGAATTCCAGATTGTTTTAAAAGTCTCAATCCTTGAATAAAAAAGAAATAGTAAATATCAGCTTTTCCGTCAAAAACTTCTGAATAACTTCCTTTAAAAACTTGTCTTTCTTCCAATGAATACATTTTAAAATTTAGATAAGGAGGATTCCCAATCACCACATCAAACCCGATAAAATCCCCGTCATCATTCAACACTTCGGGAAACTCAAACCGCCATTCTAAAGCATTATCATACAGCTTACCGCTTTCAATATCTGCAATTTCAGCAGTTAGCTTATCAATCTCATTATTTAACTTAGTTACTTTTTTCTCCCGCGCTTTTTGCTCCGTCTTAGTCTCCTCAAACAATAAACCCTGATTTTCCAGATTATAAAGTTCCCCTTGTAATTGACGTAACTTCACCTTCTTAGGATTACCGATTAATAAATTGGAACTAAAACCAGCCTTAATCTTAGCAATCAACGTTTCCATCTCCCGCTTTTGTTCCTTATTTTCCGCATTGCGATAAGTCTGTACCGCATTGCGATATTGCTCAATACTAAACCTCTGCTTCTGTAAAACCTGTTTAACATCCACATCCAAAGCAAAGCGACTAATCAAAGAATTACCACACTTGATATTAATATCAATATTTGGCAAAGTTTCTAAATTGCCATCCTCGCGATAATAAGCATTTTTTAAAAGCTCAATCCATAACCGCAAGCGACAAATCGTCACCGAATTAGGATTAATATCCACCCCAAATAAACACCCTTCAATAATCGTCTGTTTCTCATGAAATAAGGCTTGCTGTACTCGTTGCTTTTCTTTATTATTCGGATGATAAGCAAATAAATTCCCCTCATCATCGTAAACCAATAACTTATCGTTTCGCACCTCTACCCGATAATCTTTTAGCGACTTACCCGAAGTATCTAATAAAACCCGTAACTCACTCTTAATCGCGATTATCTCATTCAAAGCTGAAACTAAAAAATGTCCCGAACCCACCGCCGGATCGCAAATCTTCAGGCTATTAATAATAGTATTTGCCTCTCTTTTGTCCTCAATTCGTTCATATAAATCATCTAAAGTTTGACAATTCCAGCCTTTTACTTCATTAAACTTCTGCACGATCGCTCGTCGTATCGTTTCCCGACACATATACATGGTAATAAAACTCGGCGTATAAAAAGAACCGTCCTTATAACCATTAATCTTTTCAAAAATTAACCCCAACACCGAAGCATTAATTAACTTTTCGCTATCTTCTTGAGGATTTTCTAACTCATCTCGATCGAATTTATAAGCATCCAAAAACTCAAACAAATAAGCCAACGTATTTAACTCACCTACTCGCTTATTACCCTGATTATCTTTTAGCACCGTCGCTGTAAAAATGGGTAAAGTTCGCTCCCGCAAATTGCCAATAAAAATCGTTTGCTGTTCCGTCTCCGTTGGTTCAAATAGCGAACTATTTAAATAAGGTACATGAGCAAAAGTCGTTTTAACCTTAGCCTCGCGCTTATTTGTCTCCCTGGCTAACACATCAAAAAACAAACTATCGAGATCATCATAACTGGGAACTTTCGCCAAATTGAGAAAAGCAAAATCTCGATCGCCTTGATGATATTTAATTAATTGCGCTTCCAATAGTTTGAGAAACAAAACCCGATTAATCCAATTAATTGATAACCGCAACGCCACATTATAAAGCCGATCCTCATCCGTAGTTCCAAACTCTTCAGGATTTTTTAATTGTGCAATTTTATCTAAACTATCCAACCGACTAATCGCATTTTCAATCAGGGAACCATCACAGCGATCCCCTTCTTTCATTCGTCCGATTAACTTCTTCCCTTTATCCTTAATTTCCGTCAAACCGATAATATACAAAAGCTCATTATAAAAAGGCTTATTTAAAGTATTACTGTCATTAACAAAAGGTAACTTAAGTAAATGTTCTGGCGAAAGAATCTTGTAAATATCAAGCAAATCTAAATTTTCCAAATCTCGCAGATCAAAATGAGTAAATTTAATTTGCTCAATAACTTTAGTGATCGCTGGTTCGGCAATTTGTTGATAGAAAAAATCCGTTTTCGTACTACTCAGTCTCCCAGCTTCAAAATCGCAAAACTGGTTAACTAGAGCCTTATTAGCAAAAAACAACTCCTCAAAAATCTTCGCATCGAAAATAAACCACTCATAAATATTTGTCACGATCAAGTGTTTAATCTCAAGATTTTTATCCGTCACCCTTTCGCGGAGAAAATATAAAACTAACTGCTGAAAAGCCTTAGTATTGAGATTATCCAGTCTTGGCATTTCTGCATTTATTGTCCGAGTAGGTTTCTTAGTCTCAAAAATGACCCCCACTGGACTTTTAACATCCTGGTTATTATGAATCACCAGATCAATGCGCTCTTTTGTATTGATAAAATAGCGATCAGTATAATAGGTATTTTTTAAAAAATCTATCAGCAAATTTTTATTAAACTCTTCGGACTTTTTGCTGTCACATTGCTCCAACAAGCGCGTCAAATTAGCTTGAAAAACCTGAATTGTTTCAGTATCAGGCTTAATTTTCAAGTACACCCGATTTAAGGCTTGCTTGAGTTCTCGCTTATTGACGATCATAAAAGTTTACCTCTAGGGAAACTACCGATTAATTTTATTATAGCATTGCCAAATGATCGGTTAAAATAGAAGGATAAAAGTTGCAATCGAGGTCAATCTGTAGAAGCCAAGAATTTCTAACAGCAATGGGGAAATAATCCCCCGTTAAGTTACGCTGTGACGGGGGGAGTATGTCACTGTTGTAATGCTTTTAAGAAGCGTCCCATAGTGGCAAATAAACCGGACTTTTTGGCTTTATTAGCAGGATTAGAACCATCATTAGGATTATTACTAGAAGCTTTCAGAATCAGATTTTCTAAAGCTTCGCCCATGGGTTTAGTGGATTGTTCGGAAATTAACTCGTAACCGTCTTCTTTTTCGAGCCAAACTTGCCACAAAGAGGGATAGGAACGATACACGATCGCTGATTCCAAGGGACGAAAATAATAACAACTTTCTAGGATACTTAAAAATCTTTCTCGCAATTGTCGGGCTGCGTAACCGATACCCACTACCGATACATCTTCCAATTGGGGAATTAGAAGAACTACGGGGCGATCTTCGGCAAGGTTACAGAGTTTTTCTACGGAATTAATCTCAACTGAGGAGGGACAAACAACTAAAAAAACTTCATCTTCGGGCTTAATTTTGTTTTCGACGGGAATAAAACGACTACCTAAATCTCCCAGTTGAAAAACTGTTTCTCCCCAATCCCGTCGAGCTAACATGGCGGCCCCAGTATCGGGAAAAATTACCCTTAAACCAGAACCATAACTGTCAAAAATAGAGGCAAAATCAAGGGCTAAAGCTTGCGCTTGCAGGGCAATTTCTGGGATAACTAATTCCACTTGTATGCGTCTAGCTCCCGATTCTAGAGCCAGTTGAGTGGCGGCTTTCGCTTGCAGGATCGTTTCTTCTAGGGAATTGGGTAGGGTCATTTCAGTTATCAGTTATCAGTGAGCAGTTATCAGTTATCAGTTATCAGTGAGCAGTTATCAGTTATCAGTTATCAGTTATCAGTGATTACCTCTGGTCGTCGGTGGCTTAAAATCAGAAAGATTTTAATTTTTATAAAAGGTAGGGTTGATTCATGAATGAACCCTACGTCCTGTAGGGGCGAAGCATTCGGGCAATAACCTATCGGTGAAACCGTAGATTTTCTATCCGAATGCTTCGCCCGTACTTTTTGCCGCAAACCCTACTTAAGTTTAGATGAAGTATGACGATATCTGGCATCATCCCCAGCATTAAGATAAATCCTATAAAATACCTTTAGTTTTTAAGAAGAAAGTCGGTAATCGGGGAAAAGGTGAGGAGAGAAAGCTTAGGAAAGCTGATAGGATCCGTGACGTTGGGCATAATAACCGAGAATTGCCGTGACCAGAGGGCGATCGCTTTCCTGAAAAGTCTCGGTATAGTTAATTTCTAGACTGCCGATCTGACTTTGGTGATAATCGAATTGTTGGAACTGCTGGGGAGTGAGATGGGTTTCCACACCCTGAACCTGTTGTAAATGGCTGGCTAACTCTCGATAGATAGCCAAGGGCATTTGGGGATAAATAATAGTTTGTTTTTGTTGAATAGCAATCGATCGCACGGGTTTTATTCTCCTGATTCGGGAATATTATAACTGATCGAGGCCTGCGGTGCGGCGGCGGGTTCGAGGACACCATCCCCTAGGCGACGGGTAATAGTTCGACCGCTTTGTTGTAGAACAATATAGGGGTTATCGGGATCGGTGTTGATCGCTTTAACTAAAATTAAACCATTAGAGAGGGTAGAACCGGGGATAACTCGACGTTCCGTGGCTTCTCCGGGGGCTTTCACGATCGCCATAGGAGTGGTAGGCAACCGGAGAATGCCCGATACTTGCACTTCTTCCGCTTCCGTCGGTTGCGGTGGTGGTGGCGGCGTTTTCACTATCGGTCGTCCGGGGGTGGGAGGATTGCCCATTGCTGCTGGTCCGGCTGTGGTAGCCCCCGGAGTCCCACCCGGGGGTTCTTCCGCCACTGTGATTGTAATATTTGGTTGTAGGGGAAGGGGGGCAAAGGGATCCCTGCGACCGCGATTAATTTCTGCCCGTTTTTGGTCGGGATCGGTGGCGGGAATCAATCCATGTACTTTTGGGGTGGCTGGTTCGGTAGCCGGTTGCACAGCACCGCTAAAGGCGGGTGGTTGGGCAGCTGGGGGACTAGGAGAGGGGGTGGGGGTTTCTTGGCTGGGTGGTGGGGATTGATTAGCTTGGTCAGAAGCTGGACATCCCACCAACAATAAAGCGACACTCCCCACCGATAGGACTAGCGGCAATTTTTTCATGGGGAAACAAAGACAAAATAGCCCGGTCGGACAACCTTGGATATTAACATAACCTATGTTTCCCAGAAATCTAGGCTGATTACACGGGGAAAGTCAGGAACTTTGCCCCGCTAGTCCAGTTTTAGTACTGACTACCGGATTTACGATGACCGATGGCGGTGACACCGTTACTATCCAAAACTTGACCCCGCTCGACGGTGGCATAGACTAGCCAGCGATCGCCGCAGAGTTGTCGCTCTTTCACCGTACACTCCAGATAGGCGAGACTTTCGCTTAAAATCAGACAGCCATTTTCCCCGACTTGGGTTTCTAATTCCGTAAAGACATCGCTGCCGGATTTGATGCAATTGGAAAAATGGCGGCGTAAATTGCGCCCTTCCTTGAGAATATTCAAGGTGAAGACGGTTCCCGAGTTAATTAGGCGATCGGCGGCTTGTTCATCAGCAACGGCGATAATTAGCCCCGGGGGGTTAAAACTGGCTTGGGATACCCAAGAGGTCAAGAAACCAGCATGATCCTCGCCCTGACGAGTGGTGAGAACAGAAAGGGAACCGACGATCCGACCAACGGCCTGGGCAGTGCGATCGATTTGTGTTTCCGTCATTCCCTGTTGGGGAACCCGCAATTTTTTGGTTTTTTTCAAGGTCTGGGCGAAGGTTTCTCCGGCTGAATAACCTGCTTGTAAACTGCTTTCTGTGGGGTTAAAACGCACGCGCAAGGATTCAAAACCAAGGCGATAATTGGCATCTTTGAGTTTAGTTTCAATTAAATCTACCGCTTCCCCACTCCAACCGTAGGAACCAAAAACCCCGGCTAATTTAGTTTTTGCTGCCGTGGAAAGAACGATTCCTAAAGCGGTTTGAATTTGGGTAGGGGCGTGACCAGCTAAGGTGGGAGAACCGATAATAAATCCGTCACAATTTTCGATCGCTTGACTAATTTCGGCAGGGGTGGCAAACTCACAATTGATTGATTCTACGGCCAGATCATTTTCTAATAATCCTCGTTCGATCGAGCGGGCCAGGGTGGCAGTATTTCCGTAGGCAGAAGCATATAATAAAGCCACTTGTAGGGGTCGAGTTTTTTGTTCTTGACACCAATAACGATAATCGTGGGCAAGACGACTAAGACTATAACGAATTATCGGACCGTGGGCAGGTGCATAATATTGGGCGGGAAATTCTTTAATTTTGTCGAGGGCTGTTTCTACTGTTTTAGATTGCACGGCATGGAGACAATCAAAATAATAACGACGATCTGCGTCTAATTCTTTCCAATTTTTATCCCAAATATCGTCACTGCACAGATGCACACTAAAGAATTTATCGCTGTATAAAATTTGGGTTTTTTGGTCAAAAGTGCAGATTCCATCAGGCCAGCGCGGCGTAGGGACATTAATAAAACTTAGTTGATGACCTTGCCCTAAATCAAGGATTTCATCGGTTCGTATGCCCAAAATTTGGGCATCAGGCAAGGCATTTTTCAGGGTATTGACGGCAGCTTTAGAACAGAGGATGGTGATTTGATGGGTTTCGGCTAATAATGCCTTTAAAGTGACGATACGGTTAGGATTAACGTGACTGAGAATTAGATAATCAAGACGATGTAAGGGGACATATTGACGAATTTCTTCTAAATAAATTTCGGTGAAGGATTCTCCGGGAGGATCGATTAAGGCGGTTTTATCGCCCCGGATAAGATAGGAATTAGCGGTGGTTCCCCGTTGACGAGCATATTCTATTTCAAATTTTAATCTGTCCCAAGTACGCGAGCGAAAAACCCAAGTTTGATTGGCAATTTCGCTGGTTTGAACATCGCGGGAGCGATTATTAATAGCAGGATTGGAAATTAAGGTAGTAGTGGTCATAGTTGTTAATTTGGTTATTAGTTGTACTGATAACTGATAACTGATAACTGATAACTGACTAAATTTTGCTGTTTATTTCAGTTAAGTCTTTAACTAAATGTTGACGATAACGTTCAGAAACTTTTTGTTCGGGATCGATACCTTCAAAGGTGGGAGGAAGCCAAACTCTTAATACCATTAATGTGCCAAGAACTATTAGAAAAGCACAGGCGGCTAATACTTGTGTCCAATTAGTTTCTAGGACTCCTCTGACAATTAATTCTCGCAAAACCGAGACGATCGAAACTTCCACAGCAACACCGATAGAAACTCGTTTTTCTTGCAAATAAATAATTAACAATCGGAACAATTCTACTAGAATTAAGAGGAATAAAATATCGGCGGTAATAATCCGAAATTGAATCGGTGGCAGCAGAGACATAAACATTTCTCTGACTTCTAACACCATGAAGCTAAATAAACCAATACAGAGAGAAATGACAATTAAATCTTGAATCATTTCTAAGACTTGCACTACTCGCACCATTATTGGGGACGGGGTTTTAATTGGTTCGTACATTTTATTGCTCCTAAGATTGATAGAATTTGGTGTTAGGAAAGTGGGGAAGTAGGGTGATGGGAAGAATAAATAAAAATAATCTCCTGCCTCCTGCCTCCTGATAACTGATAACTGATAACTGATAACTGATAACTGATAACTGTTAATAATGGTTGCCAACTTTGCGATGATGGACAGCAGTTAAGGTATCTAAACGGGCAACTCGTCCGCTATTAACAGTACAATAAACTACCCAATGATCGCCGCAATCTAAACGACTGGTTACTTCACATTCTATATAAGCTAAGGCATCGGCTAAAATTGGTGATCCATTGTTAGCAGTGTAGGTTTTAATGCCTTCAAAACGATTGGCACCGGGAGAGAAACGCTTGAGGAAATGTTTCATTAATTTCTGGTAATTATCCTCAGCCAAAACATTTAAAACAAAGGTATCGCTAGGCTGTAAAAAGGATACCATTGCTCGATCTTTAGCCACTGCAATCGCCACACCTAAAGGATTTAAACTTGCTTGTGTCACCCAAGAGGCAATCATGGCATTAGATAAATCAGCTTTTTGGGAAGTAATTAAGTACAATCCGGTGCTAATACGTCCTAGAGCCTTTTCTAAGTCGTTATTAATCGATTTAATTTGTTTAATCGTTTTTTCTCGGCTTAACCATTGACCGAGGTCGGTTCCTGCTTCATCGGCAATTAAATCGAGGGATTGATGGGAATTGTCTTTAACTAAAAGAGGAGGAAAAGCTTCGATCGCCCCGATTTCCTGTAATTTATTTCTTAAGGGGAAAATTGGTTCATCTTCCCCACCTCCTGACTCAAATAATCCCACCGCTTGTTTGCCATTAATTGAAGCAATAATCGTGCTTAAAATCGTCTGGTTAATCGGGGAAGATTGGGGAGGCATTCCGATGATAACTCCCTTAGATTGATTGATCAATTCTCTGACTTCGTGGGGATCAGCATTATTCATATCGACTAATTCTGTCACCACATCAGTTTTAGTCAAACCCTGACTAATCATAGTAGCTAAATGTTCGCTTTGTCCGTAATCTTGGGTAAAGAATACAGTCACTAAAGTATCAGCAGAAGTTTGTTCTTGACTCCAAGTTTGATAGCGTCCCACCCAATCAGAAATATGGTGTTTTAATAGGGGGCCGTGACCAGTGGCAATGAGATTAATTTCAAATTTCTCGATTCTTTTAATTGCCCCTAAAACTGAACGGGCATTCGGTCGCATCAGACAGTCATAATAGGTTTGAAAATCGCCTTCTAGCAGGTCTTTTTCTCGATCATAGGTTTGATCATCACAAAAGTGCATTCCGAAGGCATCACAGGTAAAAAGCGTGGCAGTTTTAGCATCAAAAGTGAAGATAGTATCAGGCCAATGAAGATTAGGGGCCGCAACAAATTCTAAAACATGGCCATTACCTAAATCTAAAGTATCACCACTTTTAACTATTAACTGTTTAAAGGGTCTGTGTACCATGTTTTCGAGGAATTGCATGGCAACTTTTGCCCCCACCACGGTAACTTCTGGGACTAATTCTAAAACTTCTTTGACTAAACCACTGTGGTCGGGTTCGGTGTGACTGATAATTAAATAATCAAGATGATTGATGTTGATTAGTTTAGTTAATTCCTCCAGATAAAGGCGATCGAATTTGCGGTGAGATGTATCAATGAGGGCCGTTTTTTCCCCTTGAATAACAAAAGAATTATAAGTGGTACCGTTTTCTAAACCAAATTCGATATCAAAGCGATCGCGGTCCCAATCCAAACAGCGCAGGGTAAAGGTATTTTCAGCGATTTCTTGGATTTGTGTGGTTAAACGGCTGGTTTTAGCGGGTTTTGGGGTGATTAAAGCAACCATAATTTCTATCTCCCACAGGATTTGATTCGGAACTGCATTTGCTTAATTCCTATGGTGACTTGCTTTCAGGGATTTGTAAAATACCAATTACTCAAGTCAATGATTAGTTAGATTTATATAACCTTTTCTCTATGGTTGCGGATATTAATTTGAGTGCTGGCCTTACCGAATCAAGACCTGAATGCTGATTGTGCATCCTATCCACAGGTTAGCTTAGTCCTCGGTTTCGCGTACTACACTTTTGCCTATTTGTCAAGCTTTTTACACAATTCTTAATATTTCCCTCGTTTTTGCTCTCTCGCTCTCTTGGGGTGTTTTGTTTTCGATGTCAGTCTATGGGTGAACCTGTAACCCTTAACACAAGTCCAGAAAAAGGGTTTCTCGAAGAAACCCTTTTTCTCTGTGTGGCTAGGTTAATTTATCAGTGTGAAATCAGCCGCTATCAGGGTAGGAACAGTCAACAAATTGGCAAATTCAGAGCCGCTTCCTAAGCCAGCAGCACTACCATTTTGATTGTAGTAAATACTGCCACTGCTGTTACTGTAAACGATAAAGGCGCTGCTAATGGCGACTAAATCATCGTCATCGACGCTGGCAAATTCTGCTGGTTGACTGAAGCCATTGCCAATGATACTTTGTAAGGCAGTAAAGATGGCTTTACTTAATACTATTTTATCGCTGCCGGGGGTGAAATCGCTGATGGCATCGATGCCTAAATTACTACTGTTGAAGATAAAATTATCGCTACCATTACCCCCGGTGAGTAAATCATCGCCAAAACCACCAATTAAACTATCGTTTCCGTTTTGACCAGTTAATTGATCGTTGCCACCACCACCAGTTAGAGTATTATTAAGGCTATTCCCAGTTAGTCGGTCATTACCGCTATCACCAATAATATTTTCGATGGTGTTATTTGCCGAAAAAGTCAATCTTAGATTATTGGTGACGGCGGTTTGGTTTGTAGTAACACCTAAGTTAACTCTTACTGCGGTATTTGTCCCAGTAAAGTCGATGGTATCGATACCGCCGGTGGTAGTTTCTTGGATGGTATCGCTTCCTAATGGGGTTGAAGCATTGAAGTGATAAGTATCATCACCGTTACCGCCAGCGAGGATATTGTTACCGCTATTTCCGGTGATTTTATTGTCACCAGCGTTACCTGTACCGTTAATATTATTAGTCCCAATTAGTCTGAGGTTTTCCACATTAGTGGGTAAGGTGCGAGTAATTGCGCTTTGTAGGGTGTCAGTAATAATTACTTGTCCAATTGCTTCGTCGGGATTGATGGTAGCATTAACCGGATTTGATAGGGTTACTGTAAAAGCTTCATCAGGTTCATTGAGGTTATCATTGAGGATGGGAATGCTAATAGTAGCAGTGGAAGCATTAGGTGCAATGGTGAGGGTTCCTGTCTGGCTAGTGTAATCTACATTAGCGGTAGCATCAATGGGTGCAGTGGTATAGTTGACGCTAATTGCTTGAGAATTGGGGTTATTGACAGTAACAGTGAGGATGGCATTACTATTTTGACCTTCCACCACGGTGATGTCATTGATGGAGAGTTGCGAGGTGACAGTGCTATCGTCATCATTAATCGTACCTTGTCCTTGATTATCGTTTATCGTAACATTAAGACCATTGGCTTGTAAGTTACTCAGATTGACGAAGAAAGTCTCGTTATTTTCAACTTTAGTATCCCCATTGACAGCAACAGTAATCGTCTTAGAAGTCTCCCCAACATTGAAGGTTAAGGGAGTAGTAGCAATCGCTGTATAATCATTATCTGCTGTCGTAGCGGTTCCATTGGCTGTAGAGTAATTGAGGGTGACAGATGTATCGACGGGATTGGAAAGGGTGACGGTAAATACTGCATTGGTAGTCCCGCTATTTCCTTCGCTAACAGTTACGTCATTGATTGAAATAGAGGCACTGTCATCATTATTAATTGTTCCCGTCACTGGGGTGGTCGTACCTACTGTATAACCTGTCCCGGTCGCGAGGGTTAAAATAACAGTTTCGTTACTTTCTAATATTGTGTCAGCAGTTGGGTCAACAGTTACAGTCGCGGTCGCTGAATTAGCCGCAAAGGTGACTGTATTGGTAGTCCCTGTACGAGTGTAATCGGTATTGAGAGTCGCTGTCCCTCCGAGGGTGTAATTGACGGTTAAAGCATTTGTTGTTACACCAGTGCGGGTGAAGGTATAGACTAAGTTGGTTGTCCCATCTTCTGTCACACTACTGGGAGAGACAGCAAGAGTAATACTAGGGAAATCATCATTGGTAATTGTCCCCGTGGCTGCGTTGGGAGTACCTATCGTATAACCTGTCCCCGCAGCAAGAGTTAAAATAACAGTCTCATCGGGTTCAACTGTAGTATCAGCAGTGGGGTCAACGATTACCGTCGCAGTGGATGAACCAGCAGCAAAGGTGACTGTATTGGTAGTCCCGGTACGAGTGTAGTCGGTATTAAGAGTCGCTGTCCCTCCGCGGGTGTAATTGACTGTCAAAGCATTTGTTGTTACACCGCTACGAGTGAAGGTATAGACTAAGTTAGTTGTCCCATCTTCAGTAACACTACTGGGAGAAACTGCTAGGGTGACACTGGTATCATCATTGGTAATTGTTCCCGTGGCTGCGTTGGGAGTACCTACTGTATAACCTGTCCCCGCAGCAAGAGTTAAAATAACAGTCTCATCGGGTTCAACTGTAGTATCAGGAGTGGGGTCAACGGTTACCGTCGCGGTCGCTGAATTAGCAGCAAAGGTGACACTGGTGGGAATAGAAGTGTAATCGGTTCCATTAGTAGCTGTTCCCCCAACTGTATAGTTAGCGGTTAAGGCGCTGGTAGTAGAACCGGTACGAGTAAAGGTATAGACTAAGTTAGTTGTCCCATCTTCTGTCACACTACTGGGAGAAACTGCAAGGGTAATACTGGGAAGAGTCGGACTAGAAACATAGCTAAAATAACTAGCAGTTAGACTTAATGCTGTTTGATCAGTGATATAAGCAATCAGTTCATCTGCTTCGCTGCCTGGTTTGTTGATGTAGAGATTAGTAGTGGAACCAGAAACTGTTAAGAGATAGTCACTACTTGAACCGCGTAGCTGAATTATATCATCAGTGGTGCTAAAGTCGGCAATTTCCGCGTAGTCGCTAGTACCTTCAGTAGCTGTCAAACCGTCATCATAGAAGGTCTTTGTCGTATCTGCAAGGATAAAGCGATCGCTTCCTGAACCTCCTACTAAATAATCAGATTCTCCTGTACCGCCATCTGTTCCTTGTAGGGTGTCATTCCCATTACCACCATAAAGCTGATCATTATCAGCACCCCCATTGAGGACATCATTCCCATTCTCTCCATCAATGATGTCAGCACCAGCATTACCTGAAATAGTATCGTTACCCTCTCTACCATACAAATATTCATAGTAACCTACTGCTGTACCGCCAAAAATGACATCATTATAATCAGTTCCCTTAAACCCGTTAAAATTCTCAATCGAAGTAAAGGTATCAGTTTCCGTACCGACAGTAATCGTTCCACTCCCAGCGGTGTCGTAGGTCATGGTTAAACCACTACTACCATAGCTGTAGTCAGCATGATAGCTATCACTACCAGCACCACCATTTATCGTGTCATTATTGCCTTCATCGCCGGTAAAGTAATCATCTCCTGAATCACCATTGAGGAGATCATTCCCATTACCACCATAAAGCTGATCATTACCTACACCCCCATTGAGGACATCATTCCCATCTTCTCCATAAATGTAGTCATCACCAGCATTACCTGAAATAGTATCGTTACCACCTCCACCTTTGAGTTCCTCAACAGCTGTACCGCCAAAAATGACATCATTATATTCAGTTCCCTTAAACCCGTTAAAATTCTCAATCGAAGTAAAGGTATCAGTTTCTGTACCGACAGTAATCGTCCCACTCCCGGTAGCGGTGTCGTAGGTCATGGTTAAACCGCTACTAGCATAGCTGTAGTCAGCCTCATAGCGATCAGTCCCACTACCACCATTTATCGTGTCATTACCGTCCTCATTGGTAAAGTAATCATCTCCCGCATCACCATTGAGGAGATCATTCCCACTACCACCATAAAGTTGATCATTATCAGCACCACCATTGAGGACATCATTTCCATCCTCTCCATAAATGTCGTCATAACCAGCATTACCTGAAATAGTATCGTTACCACTTCCACCTTTGAGTCCAGCATAATAATAATAAGATTCACTTTCTGTCCCGCCAAAAATGACATCATTATACTCAGTTCCCTTAAACCCTTCAAAACTCTCAATCGAAGTAAAGGTATCAGTTTCTGTACCGACAGTAATCGTCCCACTCCCGGTAGCGGTATTGTAGGTCATGGTTAAACCACGACTAGCACTACTGTAGTCAACCTCATAGCGATCAGTCCCACTACCACCATTTATCGTGTCATTACCTGCATCGTTGGTAAAGTAATCACTTCCATCCCCACCGTTAAGAGAGTCATTACCATTACCTCCATAAATACTGTCGTGTCCCCCCAAACCACTTAAAGTATCATTGCCATCTAACCCAAAAATATTATCACTGTCAGAAGTTCCCGTAATATTATCATTACCATTAGTACCCGTTAAATTCGCCTGTTCTACTTGAATACTTTCCCCATTTACTATAATAGTTGTCTGGTCATTCTCTGCTCGTAAAGCGTCTAAGGTTGCCACATCTAGACTATTTCCCTGCACCAACTCTGCAAAAATTGCCCCCTCATCTCCCGCACTATCTGTCTGATTAATTTGAGCATCCACATAATGCCCAATTTCTTCTAAAATTACGTTAACTATCGCTGCTGACGAGGCCGTATTTAAAAAAGATGCTGATAGATAAATCTTATTGGTACTGCTGGAATATGCACCATTCGCCGTCCCTAAAACCTCATCACTAAGTACCTCAATTGGGGGAATTTGACTAAAATTTCGGCTTTTCCACTGCTGTTGTAGTTCTGTCGCCTTAACCACATCATAACTTGCTCCAAAAGCGATGGCTAAATTTGCCCAAAAACCATCAGATTGAGCGAAATTAAACAAAACATCGTCAACAACAGGAAGAATCGGCAACAGGGTAGAAGTCATGACATTAACTGGAAAGGTTTATTGTTAACAGTTTTAGCCTAACAATACCCAATCTTTCAAGACCTCTGTAACAGAAATTAATATTTATTACAAGAAAACGGGTTTCTTGAGACAGTCGGGAAAACTATATATAGCGGTTTTCAGTCTGCTGAGGTACAAGAGTTATGGGTTTTAGGCAAGAGGTAAAAGGGAAGAAAAATGGGTGTACCTCACTAGCTTAGGAAACGCTATATTCATAATTTATCATTCATAATTCATAATGCCCACGGGAGCATTTTTGGCGATTAATCCTGTTCCTCTAGCCATTTTTGCCAGAGATCTGGACGACGTTCCTTAGTACGATCGAGTTGTTGTTGATAGCGCCAATCAGCGATATCCTGATGATTACCCGATCGCAAAACCGGCGGCACTTGCCAACCGCGAAAGACCGGCGGCCGGGTATATTGGGGATAATCCAATAAACCTGCCTCAAAACTCTCCAATTTCAACGATTCCGCCTTACCTACTGTACCGGGTAACAACCTCGTCACCCCGTTAATAATCGCTAAAGCCGGGATTTCCCCACAAGTTAGGACAAAATCCCCTAAAGATACCTCTCTAGTCACCAAATGCTCACAAACCCGCTCATCTACCCCTTCATAATGGCCACAGATGAGAATTAACTGCTGATAACTACTGGCCCAAGTTTTCAGTAAAGCTTGATTGAGAGGTTCCCCCTGGGGAGTCATCAGCACGATCTCCCGGGGTGGTAAAATTTCTAAAGACTCGATCGCCTCAAAAATTGGCTCTGGTTTTAATAACATTCCCACACCACCACCGTAGGGTTCATCATCGACGCGACGGTGTTTATCGTGGGCAAAATCCCGGAGATTGACCAAATTTACCCTAGCGATGTCGCGTTCGAGAGCTTTTGCCAACAACCCCGACTGCAGCGGTGAAGTAAAAAAATCGGGAAAGAGAGTAATAATGTCAAACTGCACGGGGAAAATTAAGGCCTAGACTGGAATAGTGTTTAATGTATCATTTTGTCACGGCTCGATCGGTTAAAATCTTGCTAATTTTCCGCTAGTCTATCTCAATAACATGATAGACTATCCTGTACTGTCTAGGGGTTTTTCTGGCTCTAGCTTGAGTGATCGAAGTCTAGCCTAGACTTAAAGTTAACTAACAGTCCGTCATTGCCAGTGGATCGAAGAAAATTGCTAAAATCGCCTCTACTATTGCTTGATGTCCCGAAAAATATTCCTAAACCGCATTTTTTTCCGTCAACCGTTCAGGGAAAATAACATCAAGATACCTGTACATCTTCCCGAAAAACCTTCCATCCCTAAAAATGTCTATTCGTTCAGTGACATGATCATCGAGCTAGAAACCCAACACCACCAAAATCCTACCCCCGTATCTCTCAAAACGGCGATTTTAGTCATTGGAGGTGCCGAGGATAAAGTCCACGGTAAAGAGATACTGCATACCTTTTGGAATCGCGCTGGGGGTAGCGAAGCAGTGATCGCTATTGTTCCCTCCGCTTCCAGAGAGCCAGTTTTAATCGGCGATCGCTATCAGAAGATTTTCGAGGAAATGGGGGCAAAATACGTCAAAGTTATCGATATTCGCGATCGTGTACAGGGAGAAGACCCCCAATTTCAAGCCTACATCGAAGAGTGTACAGGTGTATTTATGACCGGAGGCGACCAGCTGCGTTTATGCGGTTTGCTCTCCGATACTCCCCTGATGGAAAGAATCAGACAAAGAGTGCAACAGGGAGAACTAACCCTAGCTGGAACTAGCGCCGGGGCCGCCGTTATGGGTCATCACATGATTGCTGGGGGCAGCAGCGGGGAAGCACCTAATCGGGCCCTAGTGGATATGGCCATGGGATTAGGTCTCATTCCTGAAGTCATTGTCGATCAACACTTCCACAATCGCAACCGCATGGCCCGGCTAATGAGTGCTATCTCTGGTTATCCCGAACGTTTAGGAATTGGCATCGATGAGGATACCTGCGCTATGTTTGAACGGGATGGCACGATGACGGTAATCGGCTGCGGTACAGTGACGGTAATTGATGCTAGGGAAATGTCCCACACCAACCACCATCACGTCACCGCTAACGAACCCCTGAGTCTGCATAATCTGCGGGTACATATTCTTTCCTACGGTGATGGCTATCATCTCAAAAAACAGCAAGTGATCCCTAAATTGGGGTAAAAAAACTCCTGAAAAACTGTTCACGATGAACAGTTTACCCATCTCGGAAAACCAGACAATAAACAACGGCTTCTTTGTGCTTCTCAACAGCGAACATCAGCTATATCATGAAAATTCTCAGAACCCAAACCCTGCGCGGTCCCAACTACTGGAGTATTCGTCGCGACAAGCTCATTGTTATGCGTCTGGATCTCGAAGATCTCGCAGAGAAGCCATCGAATGAAATCCCAGGCTTTTACGAGGGATTAATCGACGTTCTTCCCAGTTTAGTTGAACATTACTGCTCCCCCGGTTATCGCGGTGGTTTCTTTGAACGAGTCCGCACTGGCACTTATATGGGCCACATCATTGAACATATCGCCCTAGAATTGCAGGAATTGGCAGGAACTCCCGTCGGGTTTGGTCGCACGAGAGGCACCTCCACCCCCGGAGTCTATAACGTGGTGTTTGAATACGTTGAGGAGCAAGCGGGACGTTATGCGGGTCGGGCTGCCGTGCGTTTGTGTCAATCGATTGTCGATACGGGAACCTATCCTAAGGAAGAATTAGCCCAGGATTTAGCCGATTTACGCGATTTATGCAATAATGCCTCCCTCGGTCCGAGTACCGAAACCATCGTCAAAGAAGCACAAGCTAGAAATATTCCCTGGTTACTCCTGAGCGCTCGTGCCATGGTGCAATTGGGCTATGGCGTTCACCAAAAGCGCATTCAAGCCACTTTAAGCAGTTTTTCGGGGATTTTAGCCGTTGAGTTGGCCTGTGACAAGGAAGGCACAAAAACTATCCTCAAGGATGGTGGCATTCCTGTCCCCCGGGGTACGGTGATTCAATACTTGGATGAGTTGTCAGCGGCAATCGAGGAAGTGGGAGGGTTTCCCATCGTGATTAAACCCCTCGATGGCAACCACGGCCGGGGCATCAGCATCGACATCAAAAATCAACAGGAAGCAGAGGAAGCCTATGATCTAGCCAGCGCCGCCTCGAAAACCAGGAGCGTGATCGTAGAAAGGTATTATAAAGGCAGTGATCACCGAATTTTAGTCATAAATGGCAAAGTTGCCGCCGTGGCCGAACGGATCCCCGCTCACGTCGTCGGTGATGGGCGCTCAACTATAGAAGAATTAATCGAAATTACTAATCAGGATCCCAACCGGGGTGACGGTCATGCCAACGTTTTAACTAAAATAACTATTGACAAAACTGCCCTTAATGTGCTAGAGAAACAGGGCTATGAATTAACCAGCATTTTAGCCCACGGAGAGATCGCCTATCTGCGGGCCACCGCTAATTTAAGCACCGGCGGCATCGCCGTGGATCGTACCGACGAAATTCACCCCGAAAACGTCTGGATCGCCCAAAGAGTGGCAAAATTAATCGGTTTGGACATTGCCGGGATCGATGTGGTGACAGAGGATATCCGCAAACCCCTGAAAGAAGTGGACGGGGTAATCGTAGAAGTCAACGCCGCCCCCGGTTTTCGGATGCACGTCGCCCCTAGTCGCGGTTTACCCCGCAATATCGCCGCTCCAGTTATCGATATGTTATTCCCCCCCGGGACTCCCAGTCGCGTGCCAATTCTGGCCATTACGGGAACTAACGGCAAAACCACCACTAGCCGCTTAATTTCTCATATTTGCCGACAAACGGGGAAAGTAGTCGGATTTACCACGACGGACGGCGTGTATATCGATGATTATCTGGTAGAAAAGGGCGATAACACCGGTCCCTACAGCGCCAGTATGATTTTGAAGGATCCCACAGTCGAGATTGCCGTATTAGAAACGGCCCGGGGTGGTATCCTGCGATCGGGTTTAGCCTTTAATCAGTGCGATGTGGGGGTGGTGTTAAATGTGGCCGCCGACCATTTGGGTATCGGCGATATCGACACCATCGAACAAATGGCGAAGGTAAAAAGCGTTGTGGCCGAGGTGGTTAGCGCCGAGGGTTACGCGGTTTTAAATGCCGATGACCCCTTGACCGCTAGTATGGCCGAAAAAGTCAAGGGAAGAGTCGCTTATTTTTCCATGAGTCCCGATAACCCGATTATTCACGACCATATCCGTCGCGGTGGCATGGCCGCCATCTATGAGAATGGCTATCTGTCGATTCTAGAGGGAGAATGGACGCTGAGAATCGAGGAAGCAGTCAATATTCCCGTGACTATGCAGGGAATGGCTCCTTTTATGATTGCTAACGCCTTGGCCGCCTGTTTAGCCACTTTTGTGCAGGGTATCGATATCGAGTTAATTCGCCAAGGGGTGCGGACTTTTAAACCTTCCGTGGCCCAGACCCCCGGCAGGATGAACCTGTTTGACTTGGGACACCATCACGCTTTAATCGATTATGCCCATAATCCCGCCGGATACGAAGCCGTCGGCGGTTTTGTCGGCAATTGGTCCGGCGAAAAAGTCGGCGTGGTCGGCGGACCTGGCGATCGACGGGATGATGATTTAATTTTATTAGGGAAATTATCAGCCCAAATGTTCGATCGGATTATTGTTAAGGAAGATAACGATACTCGCGGTCGCCGCCGGGGAGAAGTGGCCGATTTAATTCTCCGGGGAATTAGCCAAGAAAATGCCAGTTTGCGGCCGGAAGTTATTCTCGATGAAACGGAAGCTTTAGAGAAGGCTTTAAGCACGGTTTCTGAGGGTGGTTTAGTGGTAATTTTCCCCGAAAGTGTCACCCAGGCGATCGATTTGATCGAGAAACATCGACCCCTGACCGATAATCAGGGTTAGAAGTTAGGAAAAAGGTGGTGATTCGGTAGTAGTGATGGAGGCTTAATCCTTTGCTTTGCTGTGCATTGTAGTCATGGATAAAATGCCAAACAGCTTTTAATAGGATTAGTTTGACCAGTTTCTTCCGACTGGTCGATGACGTTTACTCGGAATTACTGTCTTATAGGACTCCCAAAAGTCTGTGTAAGCAACAGCAAATTGTCGATAAACACCAGGTAAACTGGCCCCAAAGTTTTTTGGCTGATTGACGACTCCTAGATTGTCGCCGTCTAACGCGCCCTAAATTTTGCCAAATGCAGATAGGAAAAACTCAGGCGATGACTTTAACTTCAACGTTCAATTTATCTAGCAGCGACGGGACTTAATTCGCTCATTATTTTTGATACTAAGCAAGATAATTCAAGGCATTTTTTAACTATAGCAGTTCTAGATGTTGGGGTTGGCGGTTTAGTTTTGGGGTATTAGTTGAAATTTCTCCATTTCCCTATCCTTGTCAATTGTGTATCAAAGCAGCTTGACATCCATATCTTGATAAATTTATCAAAGTTACTCTGATTTGAGACTATCTAAAATTAATTGTATATCTAAATCAAGAGCCTGAGCAATTTGTTCGATCGTTAATCCTAATCCTATTAGTTTGGGAACAGTTTCTAGTTTTGCTTTAATAACATTATTTTCAGTTTTATAAATATGATAATTTTCTATTTCTCGATTATTAGAAGGGTTATGACAAAAAGTAACCTGATCAATTTTTACAGATTTATTACCCAAATTATTAATACTATTGCTGACAATTAACCTTTCAATTGCTGATCGAACAGTTGATTTATTTAATTCTTCCCCTAACACTTCCGAAAGAATGCGCCAAAGTTCATAGGCTTTATCTCTGGCATGACCTTCAGAACAATTATATTTTTCTGCTATTTTTGCATATCTCTGACCATCAAAAACGTTCTTTAAAATCCCTAATTGCAATGTATCGAGATGCTTTCCCGTGTGGTCAAAAACCAGATTATCAATAAGTGAGAAGACTTCTTGGGTATCCATGGGAGTAATGTTAAGATTTGGGGACATAATACCGTCATTATCCGTTATTTTCCGATATTTGTAAACATAGTTAACAAAACCTCCGACAATATCCGTTTTTTTCCGTCTTGAAATAATTTTAACTGGTTGATACATTGTCGGTAGTGTGGCTTGTTAGTTGTGTCAAATTTTCAGGAAATAAAATTATGCTCTATCCAACAAAAAAATCAATCAGTGTGTTGACTTTAGCAGGGTTTTTTTCAATCCTCCAGTTTACAGTAGGGGTAACTAATTCTAACGCACAAAGTAGTGAAGTTCAGCAATTATTGAACGAATTAAACCTTATGGAGCGGGAAGCTGACCCGCTAATACAGCAAATGATAGCTGAAGACTGGCAAAGAATTTATAGGCTTTCTTGTCAAGGATTAATTCAAGAGGCCAATCAACTCACGAAAAATGGAGATTATTGGGCGACTCAAGTTAATATACCACATTATGCAGCTAGGGCATCGGGAAATTATGCCGCCTCTGAACGGAGATATCAAGAATATAATAGAAGATGTCGGTAATGCCAGTCCATTAATCGGGTGTATCTCAAAATGTTTTTAACCTCAAAGTCAAATCAAACTTATCGCTCAATTTGGTAAAAATCACATGAAAAGTATTCTCGTAACAGCTTCAGCATTTTTATTGGTCATGTCTCCTGTTAACCAAGCAAAAGCTTCTACTCCTGATAATGTACAAACTAAAAACATATTGTGTTTAGACGTGTCAACAAATCAAACTTTTGCTAATACCGAAACTATTTTGTTGGTACAGCAACCTGTAGACCCGGTGTATATTGCTCCATCAACAGGACCAGAGAGCAAATGTACTTATTATATAGTGCGTGGTAAAGATGGAAAAATTTATGACTGCCGAAAATGTACATATGGCGGGCCGTATTGTTTTAGAAGAGAGTAGTGCGACTGTTATTTAAGATTCTAGACATCTGGTCAACAGAACTTCTCGCAATACTTCACTTTTCATGTCTCTGGGGATGCAAGAGAAAACCCTATCGCCATTAGACGATTTAGGTTTAAGGGAAAAATGAAAAATAAACTATAGCAAAGAGCGGGGTGGTTAGGACAATCAATCGCTGAAACCCTTGACCGATAAGAGTTTGAAAATTGAAAGCGTCCTAACTAACTCGTTCTATGCCATACTATTGATCTTGAATGTCTTAAACTTATGTTTTTGCATAGCTTTAGCTACCTTGTTGGCTATTATGGGTGAGCCAATACCTGCATTTTTGATTGGATTTATTGTGTTTATCTTCCTAGGGATAGTTCTTGGAATAATCTTCCCAAGTCGGTAGCCTTAATATCTTAGCCCAGACTCTTGAAAAATGGCTTAAATTCATTTTAAATAGGTTGTTATAAACTTACTACTGTTGCTGTTCCTTTTGTTACTGTTGCCAAAACTTCTAAAACTTTAGGGACCAAAGGCTTTAAATCAGCCAAACGATTTGATTGTGATTGTAAAATAATAATAGCTAGATTAAACTGCGGTAAATTTTGCTCAAACGGCAAATTCTTATCCACTGTAATAAAAATATCAAATTCTTGTGAAGCTAAACCTAACAGTTGACCATTCTTGATCCCAGTCCATCCCATTTGCGGAACAGTTTTGATATTATAACCTGTAAACTCCCTCATTAATCTTCGGTCAATACATTCATCTAAAAGAAGCCTCATTTCACGCTACCCTATCAATAAGCTCTTTTTCAAATTCTGCAAGTAAGCTAATAACTCGTTCTCTTGTTACCGTTGGAAAACCCTCTAAAAAATCATCAATTGATTCTCCTGCTTTAAGATAATCAAAAAGTGTTTGTATCGGAACTCTAGTACCTGAAAAAACAGGAACACCACTCATAGTTTCATGAGATATATTGATAAGAGGCGAATATTTAGCCATTTTGATTACCTTCTTAGCTTCTACAGAGTAGATTAACCCAGAGCAATACGTCTTGTCTTCATATTCTAGCCTAGATTCTTGAAAAATGGGTTAAACTGATGCTAAATAGGGTTTGCTGACAAAGTACGGGCGAAGCATTCGGGCAATAACCTATCGGTGAAACCGTAGATTTTTTATCCGAATGCTTCGCCCCTACAGGACGCGGGCCGATGAAGACGCAAGGTTTTGAAGCACGATTCTCTCAAAATCTTGCACCTGTTT
>NZ_JADBUB010000251.1:0-3226 GCF_020245865.1 Microcystis sp. M169S2 | reverse complement strand
TGTTGCTTCAATAACTTCTGAATAAAGCTTTTAGCCACGTCAAATCTCCGGGCTAGTCCTCGAATAGAAAATTTTTCTTTCTTCCAGACATCGATAATTTTTTGGCGAAAATCTACGGAATAGGGTCTCATAGGAAGCTGGCGATTTCTATTATTTGTCTATTTGCTTTTCATTGTACCTTATAGCTCCAAGAAGTGCTATATATTGTAGATCTAACAGACTCCGAAAGAACTGAACTCGAGCAGCTAACCAAGAAAGGAAAAATAGCAGCGTACAAAATGAACCATGCCAGAATACTACTTTTAGCAGACGTCAATCAACAGGAAGGTGGTTGGACTGACTCGAAAATTAGTGAAGCCTTAAATGTTGCTCAAGCCACCATTGAGAGAGTACGAAAAAGATTTGTCGAGTCAGGAATTGAATCATCATTAACTCGAAAAAAGCAAGAACATCGCCGTGCCAAAATTATCGATGGGGAAAAGGAAGCATATCTGATTGCCATCGCTTGTAGTGAAACACCAACGGGACGAGCAAAATGGACACTTCAAATGCTGGCAGATAAAATGGTCGAACTTGAATATGTGGAAAAAATATCACGAGAAACCATCAGAAAAACCTTAAAAAAAATGAATTGAAACCATGGCTGAATCAATCATGGGTCATTCCCCCAAAAGAATCAGCGGAGTTTGTCTGTGCCATGGAAGATGTCTTGGATATTTATCATAGTGAGTATGACCAGCAAAATCCCTGGCTGTGTTTTGATGAGAGTTGTCAACAATTAGTCAAAGAAACAAAAGAGAAAATACCAGCCGAACCGAGAGAACCAGAAAGGTATGACTATCAATATGAGCGTAATGGTGTAGCCAATATGTTTATGTTTTTTGAACCATTACAAGGTGGGCGACATGTAGAAGTTACACAACAAAGGACGGCGAGCGATTATGCACACCAAATGAAATATTTGGTTGATGAGCGTTATCCGGATGCCCAGAAAATTAGAGTAATTCAAGATAACTTAAATACTCATGTAAAAGCCTCATTATATAAAGCCTTTGAACCGGAAGAGGCCAAGAGAATTTTAGATAAACTCGAATTTCATTACACTCCCAAACATGGCAGCTGGTTAAATATGGCAGAAATTGAGTTGAGCGTTTTGAATCATCAATGTCTCGATCGTCGTATCCCAGACATGGATAGTTTAAAACAAGAAATTAAGGCATGGGAAGAAAATCGAAATGAAAAGTCAAATTCAGTTGACTGGAGATTTACTACTGCTGATGCTCGTATTAAATTAAAAAAACTCTATCCCTCAATTCAAACTTGATAGACTACTACAGGGAAAACCCCGTTTTAAAAAATATACGGGTTTTACTATTGCTTAATATTCGGCCGATACCTGCTCGATAATTGACACTATAAATTCTTCTCAAATAAGCCTTTAAGTTGATTTTTTCAATGATGGGTAAGATGCGCTTACCCTGAAGGGAGTTATTCCAGTAGCTGTAGCTGTAGGGTGCGTTCCCTAATGCAGGTTCAAATATTCCACCAATAGATTTTGGGGAACGCACCATGCACATTGATGGAAGTCGTTAGACCGCTTCAATTTTAGGGTAATAGTTGCTAAAGTCCGCTAACTTCACCAGTGAAGCCACCTAGGCAGAGGTTTTTGATCGCTAAAAAATTCTTTCTTCTCCATAAAAACGATAAAATCTCTATTATGCAAGCATAAAGAGGCTTCAGGCCAATTTAAAGGCACATTTAAGCCCTATAAATCGAATATTTACAGTTTTTTCAGCTAATCAAGCCATTAATGGCTTGATTTCTCTGCATCTAACTCAAGCAGTATAATTTTTTCTTCGATGTATTGTAATTGTTTTTCATTTCGTATAGAATACGATTTCAGAGAAAATACCTAGCAATCTCCCATAAATAAACAAAGGAGCCGATGACATCGTGATCCCTGATCCTAGATCCTCAAAACCGAAAACCCTCTTACCCTTTATTTCTCTAGCTACGGCTGCCGTCGTCACAACGGGAATCGGACTAGCTTCTAGTCCCCTATCAGCATCGAGTAATCTGCTGGCAGCTGCGGATAAACAGCAAGCTAAACAACAAACCGTGGAAATCACCCTGGTTTCCTACGCGGTGACTCAATCGGCCTACTCAAAAATCATTCCTCTATTCGTCAACAAATGGAAAAGAGAGAAAAAACAGGATGTGGTGATTAAACAGAGTTATGGCGGCTCTGGTTCCCAAACCCGCGCTGTTATCGACGGATTAGATGCAGATGTGGTAAATTTGGCCATCGGTTCCGATGTGGAACGCTTGCAAAAAGCGGGTTTAGTTAACCCCGGTTGGCAGAAAGAATTACCCAACAATGCCATCGCCACTCGTTCCGTGGTAGCTTTAGTTACTCGTCAGGGCAATCCCAAAGGAATCCGCAACTGGCCAGATCTAGCCAAATCGGGGATTAAAGTCATCACTGCCAACCCGAAAACCTCTGGGGTGGCCCGGTGGAATTTTCTGGCCCTGTGGGGATCGGTAACTCGGACCGGCGGCAGTGAAGCACAAGCGACCAATTTCGTCCGCAATGTCTATAAAAACGTGCCTGTACTACCCAAAGATGCCCGGGAAGCCAGCGATGTCTTCTTTAAACAGGATCAGGGGGATGTGCTGCTTAACTACGAAAACGAGGTAATTTTGGCCCGTCAAAAAGGAGAAACCGGGTTTGCCTATACTATTCCTGCGGTCAATGTTTCGATCGATCCGCCCGTGGCCGTAGTGGATAAAATAGTTGATAAACGCAAAACCCGGGAAGTAGCGACGGCTTTTGCCCAATTTCTCTTTACTCCGGAAGCGCAGCGGGAATTCGCCAAGGTGGGTTTCCGTCCGGTTAATGCTAATGTGGCTAAAGAGTTTAGTAAACAATACCCAAAAGTGTCGAATCTGTTCCCCTATACGGCGGTCGGTAGCTGGGATGCGATCCAGAAAAAATTCTTCGCTGATGGGGCGATTTTTGACCAAATCCAGCGTTAATTAGTAGTAGGCCGTCAGCCGTTAGCTAAGTAAGTGGTTCTGATTAATTGATCCCCCCTTAATCCCCCCTTAATAAGCTATCCCTTATAGGGATCTTTCTTAACAATTTTTGCAGTAAGCACTCCAACCCTTATCCTGACTTGATTTCAGTTTTTTCTTTGTCAGTAAGGGTGTCAACAAGGAATATTAC
>NZ_JADBUB010000250.1:0-24032 GCF_020245865.1 Microcystis sp. M169S2 | reverse complement strand
TCAAAATGATTGGGAATGCCTTCAGTCATGGACAGTGTTGCTCCTTTAAGAGCCAGTTTTAGATTGTCGATAATATCATCGGGTAATTTTGAGAGATTGGCAAGGGTTCTTTTTTTGACTTGATCTCCTTCTCGATAGGAATCAGGTCGAAGAACAGCGGGGGGGGAATTACGGTAGAGAATTCTTGTCCATTAAGAAATTTTACAAATTACATGGGTACATTAAGAAAAGTTAAGGGGTATATCCATTGATGGATAAGGGTTTCGGCTATTATGGTATATATGTATGGGTGAAGTTCAGGTATATCAGGACAGGCAATAGGCAATAGGGGCAATAGATAATCAGTCTTTAATAACCGGATTTAGTATTAATCACTCAAATAAATACAAACACAAATTTTTGTTTTGCAGACATAAATAATATAACACCCACAAGATTTGACTATTACTTTGGCTGGATTATGGCAAACCCTAGATATACAGGATATATTTTCTGGAAAAAATCCCCCTCTTTGGGGAGAAGGGGAAAAGCCAACCTAAGATTAACCCTGCACCATCACAGCGGCAGCCGCAGCCACACCGGCGCCGGGGGTGACACCTTCGACACCTAACTCGATTAAAGTCGCTTCAATGGCAGCGATAACCGTGAGGATATCCCTCTCACTGGCAAAACCTAAATGACCGATACGGAAGATTTTACCCTTGAGGTGATCCTGACCACCAGCCACAGCGATGTCGAACTTTTTATTGAGAGTCGAGCGAATTTTTTCCGCATCCGCCAGAGTGGGGGCTACCGCAGTAATCGCCGTGGAAGCCCAGGAATCCGCCGCGTAGAGGGGCAAATTCAGGGCGCGCATACCGGCCCGCGTCATCTTCGTTAAGCGTTGGTGACGGGCGAAAATTGCCGCTAATCCCTCTCTTCTCATCATTTGCAGAGAAGCTTGTAAACCGTACATCAGGTTAACTGGAGGGGTAAAGGGGGAACTATCCTCATCGGTGGCTTTTTTGTATTTGCCCAAATCTAGATAAAAACGGGGCAGTTTGGCGGTTTCGTAGGCTTTCCACGCTTTTTTGCTTACGGAAACAAAACCTAAACCGGGAGGAATCATATAACCTTTCTGGGAACCAGAACCGACCACATCTAAACCCCATTCGTCGATGGGAATATGATAAGCTCCTAAACTGGTGACAGCATCGACGATAATTAAAGCTTCCCCGTGGTCTTTTACCGCTTTGTTAATGCTTTCCAAGTCATTGAGAACCCCGGTGGAAGTTTCCGAATGGGTGATAATTACCGCTTTGATGGCTTTTTCCTTGTCTTCGGTCAGTTTAGCGGTAAATGCTTCTGGATCTAGGGGTTTACCCCATTCTGCCTTAACTACATCCACATTTAAGCCGTATGCTTTCGCCACTTTCCCCCAACGTTCCCCAAATTTACCATTATCCCCCACCAAAACTCGATCGCCGGGGCTGAGAAAATTAATAATTCCCGCTTCCATGACACCGGTTCCCGAAGCGGTTAACATTAAAACATCGCCACTGGTTTGATGCAACCATTTAAGATTTTCGGTTAATTCGGCGATTACCTTGCTAAAAGCACCCGTCCGATGACCTATCGGTGCTTTAGCCATAGCCAATAATACCGCTTCCGGCACTGGTGTGGGGCCGGGAATCATCAACATATTTTTATTTTCCATGGTTCGTCCTCTCTCGTTGGGCCATATTTAACAAAGATAAAAAACCAAATCTCGATCGCATCAATTCTGAGGGGTTGATTTAAGATTTGGCAAACTCTGATTATATCCCGGCAGATAGCCTTGTCAGTTATCAGTGATCAGTTAGCAGTTATCAGTTATCAGATGTGAGTTTTCAGTTCACTGATTACTGTTTACTGTTTACTGATCACTGAACTTGCTATGGTTCGATAGGGTGGCATAAATCGACTAAATCTTTATCTGGCAAGAGTTCCATTGATTAGTTTCTTCTAGAGCGAAAACAATTGACAAAAATCGCCAAATGTCTTTCTCTATAAGGGTTTCATCCCTTATAGCCCCGTCCATTGCATAGCACAAACCGAAGAACCATAACTGATGACTGAAAAACCCCTAACCGAGATTTTCAAAGATTTTTTGGATACCGAGGGCAGGATCGGGCAGTTTTACCAAAGATTCGCCGATTAGAACCGCATTTGCTCCCGCTTGCTTCACTTTCGCCAGATCTGTTGCTGTGTGTAATCCCGATTCGCTGACGATCAGAATACCTTTTTCTCGCACTTTTTCGCCCCTGGCTTCTAGTAATTGGCGAGTATTGTCTAAATCGACTTTAAATGTCTCTAAATTGCGGTTATTAATGCCGATTAGTTCGATTCCCTCAATGGCTAACACTCGATCGAATTCGGCCAGACTATGCACCTCTACCAAAGCTGTCATCCCTAAACCCTTGACAATTTTGACAAAATATGCTAGGTCTTGATCGCTTAAAATAGCGGCAATTAAAAGGACAGCATCGGCTCCTTTAGAGCGAGCGTAGTAGATTTGATAGGGATAAAGGATAAATTCTTTGCATAATAGGGGTAAAGATACCGCTTGCCGGACGAGGCTAAGATTTTCGTAACTACCTTGAAAAAACTTACTATCGGTTAAAACCGATAAACAAGTGGCTCCTCCCTGTTCATAGGTACGGGCGATCGCTACAGGATCAAAATCTTCGCGGATGACTCCCTTGCTAGGGGAAGCTTTTTTGACTTCGGCAATCAAAGCGGGTTGGGTTTTACCCTGTTTTAAGGCGGCTAAAAAGTCGCAAGGTGGCGCAGTATTAGCTATTTTTTGGCGTAATTCTAATAAAGGCAACTTTTCGCGCAATTTATCGACTTCTATCTCTTTATGCCAAACGATTTCTTCTAAAATATTTTGCGGTTGTGCCTCTGGCACTTTCACCACATAACTTAAACTCTCAACTTTAACGGCAGGATTGGGGTGTTTTCTTCGGATCTGCATTTTTTCACTGTCCAGAGCGTGAACAGTGATTAGTTTAACAGTGATTAGTTATCGGGAATTGAAATAGAGACGGGGAAAACCACGTCTCTACAGATATTTAACTCTACTTCTGTGGATATTCCCAGTCTTCACCGAAAGGCTATTGCATAGCTTCGATCGAACGTTCTAAAATTTGATCTTGACGTTTTTCGTCTTCTTGACGATTTTCAGTTAACAAAACCCGCGCTTTTGCAGTTCCTGCCTCCCCTTCCCCTAAAAGCTCCTCTGTACGAGTTAAGACATTCTCTTCGAGCATTCCTTCTGCTTGTCGTTCTTGGGTTAGATTAAGACGTGCTTTTTCTTCAATATTCATAAATTTATCCCTGCCACAGGTGCGATCGACTTCTACCTTTAGTCTGACACAAATTTAGTATTCCGTATCATTAACTACAGAAAAATTTAGAATCTTACTGGCGAAACTGAGATTTAGGTATTTGTTCTCATTCCTTAAATGGACAGGGATCGATCGACCTCAAGCTATACAATAAAACCTATGGAACAATTCCCCAGCTTAATCAAGCTTGTATATCAGGCGAATAATGATCGATTGCCTAAACCAAGAGATTTCTTGACAGTATCCGATTATATCGTAATATCCTATTTGCACAACTTATGACCAAAGGTAATTTAAACGATCTCATCCGTACAGAAGCTAATAAAGAGGTAGAATCCCAAACCTCTCCTTCTCCCAAACGTCCGAAGGAAACTAACGCCACCCTACAGGCAAAAATTAACGACTTGACAACAGAGTTAGAAAAAACCGAGAAAAATCAGCAAACTCTCCAAGAAAAAGTTATTTCTCTGGAAAAAGAACTTAAAGAACAGCTGGAACTCTCTGTCAGGTTACAGCAGTTACAACAACAGACCGAGCAGTTAGAATCTGTCCTCTCGGAAAAAACTACTTTGGTGGCAAAATTATCGAGTCAATTAAGTAAGACAGAAACAGAACTAACCGAGAAAAAACAGTTAATTGAAAAATTATCGAGTCAATTAAGTAAAACAGAAACAGAACTGACTGAGAAAAAACAGTTAATTGAAAAACTATATAATCAAATTAAGACCCTAGAAAATAGTCCCACCCCCACGCATGAATCGTCGTCAATTACCAAACCTGCGCCGAAGAAACCCAGTCTTTATAACTTTGAAATGGCCACTTTAGCCCGTTATATTGCCCCCACTCCTACCCCCACAGAGTTAACGGATTCCGATATCGGTTGGTTCGATTAATTATGGCTAGTAAAAATCAAGAACAACAACATCCACAGGAAAGACTCGATCGCCCGATTGTTGATCAGCTGCTGCAATCAGAACCCAATGATTTAAACTTAGCTGAATGCGCTCGTTTACGCATACGTTATCAAAACTTTCCGGGAGCAAGAGAAATCCAAAGAGATTTAGATTTAATTCTAGAAAAATGGCAGTTAGATGAAGCTAGTTTATGGGCAAAAACTCTACAACTGCACAGTCACGGACAAGTGTATCAAATTCGCCAAAGCGAGGAGCAACAGGATTGGAGTTAAATTAAGCTATAGGGTTGAAAAAAACACTTCTTCCCTTTCACCTTATCTCAGAAAATAATATTATTGTAGGGGCGAATTGCATTCGCCCTCTTTTAATAACTTCTGCTGCTCGCCTATACGTGAGAGAACGTCACAAATAGGAGATGCACCAAAAATAAAACCTATAATTTGATTTTATCTAATAATCTCTGCAACGGATTTTTGGGTTTGCTTGCTGGCGGATCTGCGGGGGGATTAGGATCATCTAGATAACGATAATATTTCCAGATATCCCAGTAAGGACATCCCGGTTCGATGCGAATTCCTGCCCAATGTAAATATTTTAAGGGCTGATTTAATCTCGGATCGATTAAGATATTCCCCTGACGTTGAAAATGAGAACTTCCCCCCCAATTTCCCGCTTGACAACCCGGAGCGCGGACAATATTAAATCGATTGGGAACTCGTTTGAGAATGGTATAATTAATAATCGGTTGATCGGAGGTTTTTTGAGAAAAATCAAAATATTCTGGATGAGCGGCACATTCTTGAAAAGCACCATATAATTCCTGTTCTGAGAATAGATTCTTTTTACTAGCCCAAAAACCACCGTTAAACATCCCTGTTAGATCATTTTCTGTGAAAATTCCTTGTTCTAAAACAATCGGATTAAAGACATCAGTAATACCTTTTTTGTGTTGGTAATCACAGCAGAGAAAATCGTAGGTATCGAGGAAATTTAGATTATCTATTATTTTTTCAAAAACCACGATATCGGTATCGATATAAAGAAATTGATCTAGTTCTCCAAACCAACACACCTGCTTGCGAAATTGATTGGGACGAGCAAAGAATTTTTCTCCAAAAATATCATAGATTTTCTGTGCCAATTCTTCCACTAATTGCAGATCTGGATAGAGAATAACGCCATATTTTTCGGACAATAAATCGGCAATTTTTTGATAATTATTGTCGTAGGGAATCAAGATGACGGGAGAATCGGGATCGTACAAACGAATACTATTCATTAATGCGATCGCCTGCTCGATAACTCGATCATTAGCGGTAATGTAAATCCCTCGCTTCATAAATATCCTGGGGGTAAGAGTTAGAAATAATTATATAGCAGTTATCTTAATGGTGAAGTAGAAAGTTTTCCTTTTGGGGAGTCGGCCATCAGCTTTTTTCTCCCGATATCCCTGTTCACTGATAACTGATCACTGATCACTGATAACTGAATAGCCGATCGATCTTTCTCTGTCAACTCTTAAAGTTGATGAGTTTGATTTTTGAATTGGCGAATAATTAAGGAAAGATCACTGCTACTTAAACAGTTTTTTCTTAAGTTTAGCCAGAGAACTCTGTATCCATAATTTTTTAAGCCGCAGGGGTTCTAAACCTTCTATATCAGCCGGATAGCGTTTTTTAATATCAAAGAAATCATTAATTTCTCTTAAAATTGTTTCAAAACGTGGTAGTAATTTTTCGGGATGATAATCATCGAGAAAATTAGCTTGTAAAGAATTAACGGGAAAATTACGGACATAATTAAGAATACGTTCTAGATCATATTGACTGGAATAAGTCCCGATTTTTTGACAATTGAAACCGGGATCGAGATAATCGGCTAAGGCGCTATTAACGCTAGAAAATACCGTACAACCACAGGCTAAAGCTTCCAGGGGCGGTAAGCCAAAACCCTCCGTTAAACCGTTTACAGCCCAATATTCAGCCGAATCGTAGAGATAAACCCGACTGCGATTGAATAATCCCACTAAATCCTCCACATAGCTATCTAAAACCTTAACGCGGCAGTGGGGACGGAGGGCGGGAACTAGACGATTGAGAAGATACTTTGAGGATTTGCGCCCCTGTACTAGGACATCGATATCTCTTTCTAAACCTAAATTGAGAAATTCTGAGCCAATTTGATTAGGAAGATAGTAAATCAAAGCATTAGGAGCCTTTTCTCCCCAATACCCCATAGTATTACGGCTAACGGTGATAATTGGTATTTGGGAGGGTAAACGGAAGCCGTAACCTGTACTATGGGCATGATAAATGATATTATGCGATCGCAATCTTTGCACCAATTTAGGAATATCAAAACCCCAGCTAACCACAAAAATACTGTCATCCGAGCTTATTTTAGCGAGTATATCCTCTAAAAAAGGATAATTTAACTCTTTTTGACGATAAGTCACAATCTGGGCAGTACAAATTTGACTAGCCAAATTGACGGTTTTCATTTCTGCCCACAGTCCACCCCCACCAAAGGGAGAAGTAGTACCGGGCAAGAGAAAATAGAGGTTTCTCATCGGGATAATAGAAGTTTTGGTTAAGCGGTAGTTTGGAGACTTGGCTATTCTATACTTAATTATTAGGGTGTGAGGTATCTAAAGGCAATAGTCGATCAACCATAGATATTATTAAATTATGTTTGCCACTGATAAATACTTAGAATTATTAAAGCGATATCCTCCTCGTCCTATTGACAATGAGGAAGACTTAGAAATGATGCAGCAGGTTATTAATCGCCTTTTAGACAAACCCCAATTAACGGTAGAAGAAAGGGAATATCTAAATGTTTTAGGGTCTTTAATTTATGAGTATGAGGAAAATCAAGAGCCAATACCTGATATTTATGGAATTGAATTGTTGAAATTCATATTAGAGGAAAGAAACCTACAAAAGCAAGATTTGCTATCTATTTTTGAAAGCAAGTCAACCCTGGATGATATTTTTGATGGCCTACAAGAGTTAACTCCTATCTACATTCAAAAATTAGCCAATTTTTTAAATATATCTCCTGATTTATTTCTTCCTAGTTAGTCACAAAAAATGCGTTAGACAGTTAAGCTTATTTCCTGTCTTAACGCATAGGTTAACGGACTAAATCAAAGCCCGATAACGCCCCAAAGCCAGTAGAGGGAAATACTGCTGATAGAAATGATATTTGAGGTAAAAATGACAGGGAAAACCTGTACCGGTGAAGTAATCTTCATCCCATGTACCATTTTCTTTTTGGGTAACAAGAAGATAGTTAACACCCTTTTCAATCACTTCTCGCTGATAATTGCCGGTGACTTTCCCGACGGCTAATAAACCGATTAATGCCCAAGCAGTTTGGGAAGCGGTACTATTTCCCTGTCCTTTAAATTTAGGGTTATTGTAACTAAAACAGGTTTCACCCCAACCACCATCAACATTTTGACAACTGCTTAACCAATTGGCTCCTTTTTGCAATTGATGGCGATATTGATTCGGTTCCAGAAAAGCCAAAGCAGATAACGCTCCACTGGTTCCATAAATATAATTTACACCCCAACGACCAAACCAACTACCATCAGCTTCCTGTTCTTTTTCCAGATAATCCAAAGCTTTTTTAACTCGATTTTCCTCCATGTTAACATCACAAGTGCCTAACATTTCTAGAACTCTGGCAGTCACATCAGCCGTATTAGGATCGATCATTGCTTTTAGATCGGCATAGGGCAAAGAATTAAGCCAGTTTTGATCGTTATCGATGTCAAAAGCTCCCCAACCACCAGCTTTACACTGCATAGTAGCCATCCAATTAACTGCCCGTTTCATCACACCTTTTTTAATATTTTCATCGGGCATTTTAATTAACTCTAAAGCCATCACCACCACTGCCGAATCGTCTAAATCGGGATACCAGCGATTGTCAAATTCAAAAGCCCAACCGCCGGGGGTTCCGATTTTATTTTTAATCGCCCAATCGCCATAATCAAGAATTTGTTGATCGATTAACCATTGTCCCGCTTTAATCATAGCTGGATGAGCGGGATTTAGACCGGATTCAATTAGCGATCGAATTACCCAAGCCGTATCCCAAACCGGCGACACACAGGGCTGTACACAATAGGTATCATCCGTCTCAATGGCAAAATTATCCACCGCTTTTAAACCGCGGGCAACAATCGGATCGTCAACATCATAACCTAGGGCTTTTAAAGCTAATAGGGAATTTAACATCGCCGGGATAATTCCCCCCCAATCGCCTGTGTCTTCCTGTCGTTCAATTACCCATTTTTCCGCCGCTTTCAGACTTTCTTGACGGAAGGGAACCAAATTAGTTTTTTCTGCCCATTTAAACAGCCCATCTAACCAGAGGAAAACATCTGACCAATCGTTATTTTTTGGTAACTCATACTTGACATTATTCACCCCTTCTGTATAGAGTTCATCGAGATTAAAACCCATTTTATACACAGGTTTTTTGTCGAAAACAATTAATAAAGGAACCGTACTTCCCCGCGCCCAACTGGACATTTCATAGATAGTAAAAGGGAAATTTTCCGGCAGTAGCATAATCCAAGCGGGGATAGAGGGAACCCCCAGCCAATCGTAACAACCAATCAAAGCGAGGTGCATTTTGGTGAAAATGCGGGTTTTGCTGATGCCACCTTTAGCTAAGATAAATTCTCTAGCTTTTTCTAAAGCAGGATCATTAGCGGGAATTCCCAATAGTCGCAGCCCCATGTAGGCTTCCACAGTGGTGCTAAGATCGCCACCATCCCCATAAAATAACTCCCAAGCGCCGTTAGGACACTGTTGCTGACGCAGATAGGTGGCTGCTTTGTCTAGGGGGCGTTTTTTGTCAGTTTTCCAGATTTTGTGCAGTAAAATTGCTTCTGAGGTGATGGTGACATTAGATTCTAATTCTGCCCACCAGTAACCTTCAGAGTATTGGGTAGAAAGTAAATAATTTTGAGAAAGTTCGAGCGCTTTCGCTGTTTTAGCGGCTATTTCGGTGATTTTGTCCTGAATCTGCATTTTTTTCCGTTCGACAACCTCTAGGGACCACCAGTGCAAATAAGATAATCTTATTTACAAAGTTTTTAATAAGTAGGTAAAAGATAGGCTTTTGTTCCCAAAGAATCCAGTCAAGGAATTTGCTTTGGTTGCCAATTTCTTTTTTCTTTTGACTGATTACTGATAACTGATCAAGTACCCCCACCCCCCTGAAGACAAAAAGGGTACGAAACTCGCACCCCACCAGATTTATCTTCATTGAACTTACTTTTTCTTTTTGCCTTTAGCGGGCGGATTATCCTTCGCTGCCGGTTCCGGGGCTTTTTCCTCCACTTGCGGGGCGGCTGCTACGGGTTCCGGGGCTTTTTGTCCCATTTGGGCGGCTACTTCGGCGGCGAAATCCGTTTCTTCTTTCTCGATCCCTTCACCTAGTACAAAGCGTTGGAAACGACGCACCTGAATATTTTCTCCTAAAGCAGCGATCGCTTGTTTGAGCAATTCGTCAATACTGATGTTCTGATCGCGGATAAAGGGTTGATCGAGCAGAGAAAGTTCTTTCAAACGTTTTTCAATGCGGCCGGCCACGATTTTTTCTTTGATATTATCGGGTTTATTGGCTAAATCGTCCCGTCCCATCTCAATTTCTTTTTCTTTGGCAGAGATTTCGGCGGGAATATCGGCCACTTTCACATATTCGACGTTAGGACAAGCGGCAATCTGCATCGCCACGTCATTAACCAATTTTTTGAACTCCTCGCGACGGGCAACAAAATCGGTTTCACAGTTCACTTCTACTAAAACACCGATGCGGCTGCCGGTGTGGATGTAACTGCCGATCATCCCTTCTGCCGCTACCCGACTAGCTTTTTTCTCGGCGGAAGTAATCCCTTTTTGACGCAACCATTCGATCGCTTTAGTTATATCCCCCGCGTTTTCCGTCAGCGCCCTCTTACAATCCATCATGCCGGCGCCGGTCTTTTCCCTAAGTTCTTTAACCTGTTGTGCTGTAATTTCTGCCATAAAATTCTTCACCTACTGCTTATAGTTGATCATGCCACGAGAGGGGCAGGTTTGACCGCTCGATAGGCTCGGAAAGTTTCCCCCCGAACCTAGCTGCGATCAATAGCTAATTTTCCCTAGTTATCGTCGTCTCCACTGGCAAATTCGGCGGCGTATTGGGAATAATCACCTTCTTCCTCGTACTCGGTTTCATTATCGTAGTCTTCCTCGTATTCTTCCACCGCTGCTTGACCACCGCGACGACCTTCGATGATCGCATCGCTAATTTTGCCTAAAATCAGTTTGACTGAGCGAATAGCGTCATCGTTGGCGGGAATCGGCACATCTACCAAGTCAGGATCGCAGTTAGTATCCAAGAGGGAGATGATGGGAATGCCCAATTTTTGGCATTCTTGGATAGCGTTGTATTCCCGACGCTGATCCACTACGACGACTAAATCCGGCAGCCGGCGCATGGTTTTAATGCCACCGAGGTATTTTTCTAGTTTGCCCAATTCCCGACGCAGTACCGATGCTTCTTTTTTCGGTCGTTTATCGAGGGCGCCGCTATTTTCTAATTCTTCTAATTCTTTGAGTCTTTCTACCCGGCCGCGAATGGTTTCCCAGTTGGTTAACATTCCCCCTAACCAGCGTTGGTTAACGAAGTGGCTACCGCTGCGTAAAGCTTCCTGTTTAATGATTGCTGCCGCTTGCCGTTTCGTACCGATGAATAAAAAGCGTTTACCGCGATCGGCTTCTCCTCGGACAAATTCGTAAGCTTCTTCGATTAATTGGGCAGTTTGCACCAAATCAATGATATGAACCCCATTCCGGGCAGTGTAGATGTACTGAGACATTTTCGGGTTCCAACGGCGCGTTTGATGGCCAAAGTGAACCCCAGACTCTAGCAATTCTGCGAGAGAGACAACGGGCATATTTTTCTCCTTTTCGGGTTGATCCTCCATCTAGGGCTGGATTTCTAGATTTCTAGAAACACCCGATCGCCTAGATGTGCGATTTTTGACAACTTTTCTAGTCTAACACGAAAGGGCGCGATTGCCTACCCGTAAATATTGGGTACTGAGGGCTTGCTACTGCAATTCCTCAAGTTTTTTCAAAACGGCTTCTGCATGGGCTTTTACCTTGACATTTGACCAAATATAGGCAATATTTCCCTGGGGGTCGATCAGGAAAGTGGAGCGTTTAATCCCCATATATTCCTTACCCATAAATTTTTTTAATCCCCAGACTTGATAAATTTCCGCCAGTTGATGCTCGGGATCGCTCAATAATTGAATAGTTAAATTGTGTTTTTCAATAAAACGACAGTGGGACTTGGCTGAATCGGGACTAACTCCTATAATTACTGCGTTTAATTGCTGAAATTGCGGTGACAAAGCGGTAAAATCGATCGCTTCTGTGCTGCAGCCCGGGGTGTTATCTTTGGGATAAAAATATAAGACCAACCATTGACCGGCAAAATCTGCTAATTTGCTAATTTCGCCCCCTTGGTTGGGGGTGGCAAATTCGGGGGCTTTTTGTCCAACTTCTAGGGTCATTTTTAGGAGTGTAAAGGCAACAGTAAGAAAGGAGCGAGGGAGAGGGAAAGCAAGAGCCAGACTTGATAGTTAAATCTGGGAAATTCTGGTTTTTCTGACTCGACTAAAGCATCGATTCTCTCTAATAAACGATTATTTAAAGAATGATCATTGAGAGCGACACAGCAACTATCGGAGAAACTTATTTCCGCTACTTGATTAACTTTTTCTGCTACTAAAAGCAGCGATTCAGCTAATAGTAAATAATCCACTTGTCCAGAAGCGTACTTATCGGCGCGTAATTCCCGCAAGAAGACCAATTCTGACCATAAATTCTCGCTATTGGGCAGCCAAGAAGACATCGATCGCAACCAACCTAACCAGAAAAACCAGAAAGTGTCATGATATTCTTGGTGAGCTTGTTCGTGGGCTAAAACTGCTTGTAAATGTTCTTGATCCAAGAGATTTAATAATCCTTGCGTCACAATTAATTCCGACTTCCAAAAGCCAACTCTGGCACTGTAGGGAAAATCCACTGCTAAAACTCTCGCTTTCTGAGCGGTGATTTTTTTGAGGGGATAACTGCTAAAATCCCGATGGGTTTGCCAAGTTTGATAGGAGAGTTTTATCAGACAGAATATAGCAAAAACTAGCCAAATTATGGCACTAAAGTAACTAATTAAACTGGAGTTATAGCCTAGCATTTGCCCGCGATAGCCCATACAAACCACCGATATAACTGTCATTAACAGCAGCAAAGGAGGAAAGAGGAAGAAAAATAGCGTTGTCTGCCAACGACGCTGATAGCTAGGCAGAAACCAACGTAAACCAATGGCGATAGTTAATGCTAGTAATAACATTAAACTGTGCATTAGCGTTCTCTCCGTTGTTGACGCAGGGTATCTAAACGAGATGCGATCGCTTTTAATTGTTCGACACTAGCAGTATCGAGACTATCGGCAAAAGAAGCCACCACATCCGCATTACCAATAGCCAAAAAACGATGTAATTGTTCGTAGGCTTTAATTGCTTGTGCTTGTTCCTTAGAAACCATCGGTTTCCAGTAGAAAATCCGACCCTGTTTATAACAACTTAACCAGCCTTTATTAGTTAAACGACGCAGTACCGTAGTCACAGAAGTATAGGCCAGATCCCGTTCTGGATCCGCTAAAATGCGATCGTGGACATCCTTAACGCTGACGGTTTCCAATTCCCAGACAATATTAAGAATTTCCGCTTCTAGGGGGCCTAGGGATAACTGTTTTGGTTGATAGGTCGGCAATTGAGCCATAGTTACACAGAAATGAAGATTACTTTCTTGATCATAGCGGCGGATATCGATCGCCTGATAAAATAGCAACGATCCTTTATATTGTCTTTATGTCCACCGAAACTAATTTAACCACAACTACGGGTGCTGATGCCATTGATGTGGCGATCGCTAATGGCATTGATTTTGATGGTTCCCCGATTCCCCAGGCAAAATTGGAACTTTATCACCGGGTAATGGGTTTGGAAGCAGGACGACAAAGAAGCGGGGTTTCTAACACGATGAGATCGCGAATTGTCCGCATCGGGGCCAAACATATCCCCCAAGAGGAATTAAATCAGCTGTTGTTAGCCGCCGATTTTGCTCCCCTCAAGGAGAAAGAAATCGCTTTTTACTATCTCAAGTAGTCAAATTTTTGCTCGCCATTTTTCGCCTAGACTGCTTGCGGTTAACCGGATTGTTGGGGAAATTAGGCAGGGAGTCTAGTTTAATCTAATGCTCAAGGACACCTCGAATAAAAGATTTTGTTAACAAAGTGTTGGTCGAGGAAATATCCTTGATATACATTGATGAAGAGGGAATAATTTTCAACAACTAACAAGGCTCTCCGTCCCTCAAAATTCGATTTTTCGAGGTAGCCTAGACATAAGTAGTCGTGCAAAATAAATTTCCTAGTGAAGAAAGGCAAAAGGCAAAAGGCAAGAGGCAAGGGGGGGTTAGATATGTGTAATTAATTTTGCTTAGGTACTTAACGCCTTGGTTATTGCCTAAAATTAAACTTTTTTTGCCCATCAATTTAAAAACTTGCGTTTTTTTGATCATCTTAGCCTAGAGGACTGAGTAGTATGAGTTACAGCAAAGTTGATAGGTTAATTTTGTCCATCAGTGTAATCTGGGTTAAATCTCTCACTTTTTCCCGTTATCAATTACTCAAAGGGTAGCTCGATCAATTGGAATTATTGAGAAAATCTTCGGACTAATTGAGAATCAACCAAGCTTTCATCGGGGTTTTCGGCGGTGCAATGCTAAAGTAAATCTATTTTTCGAGGCACCCCCAAGAGATAACCACTGATTCCGAGCCAGTAATGATACACTAGGCATGATTTAACTACAAACCTCGATCGCAAAAGGAAATAAACATCGATGAAAGCCATGATTTTGGCGGCAGGCAAAGGAACTCGTGTCCGTCCGATTACCCATACGATTCCCAAACCCCTGATCCCGATTTTACAAAAGCCGGTGATGGAGTTTTTATTGGAACTGTTGCGACAGCATGGCTTTGATCAGATCATGGTGAATGTCAGCCATTTAGCCGAAGAAATTGAGAGTTATTTCCGCGATGGTCAGCGTTTTGGGGTGCATATCGGTTATTCTTTTGAAGGTAGAATCGAAGAGGGCGAGTTAATCGGTGATGCCCTGGGATCGGCGGGTGGTTTACGACGAATTCAAGATTTTAATCCCTTTTTTGACGATACTTTTGTGGTTCTCTGTGGTGATGCGCTGATTGATCTCGATCTAACCGCAGCCGTTAAATGGCATCGGGAAAAGGGAGCGATCGCTACTATTGTCACCAAAACCGTCCCCAGAGAGGAAGTATCCAGTTATGGGGTGGTAGTTAGCGACGAGGAGGGAAGGATTCTCAGTTTCCAAGAAAAACCCGCCATCGATGAAGCTTTAAGTACCTGCATTAACACGGGTATCTATATTTTTGAGCCAGAAATCATTGATTTTATTCCCCCTAATAGTAAATACGACATCGGGGGCGAGTTATTCCCCCAATTAGTCGCTAAAGGTGCGCCTTTCTACGCTTTAAACATGGATTTTGAATGGGTGGATATTGGTAAAGTCCCCGACTACTGGCAGGCAATTCGCGGGGTGTTATCCAGGAAAATTAAAAATGTTGCTATCCCCGGTATCGAAGTTAAACCGGGCATCTACACGGGCTTAAATGTGGGGGTAAACTGGGATCGAGTCGATATCACCGGACCTGTGTATATCGGGGCAATGACGCGCATTGAAGACGGGGCGAAAATTGTCGGTCCGAGTATGATTGGCCCAAATTGTTGGATTTGTGGCGGCGCGACAGTGGATAATAGCGTTATTTTTGAATATTCTCGCCTCGGTTCAGGGGCGCGTTTGGTGGATAAGTTGGTCTTTGGGCGCTACTGTGTTGATAAAACCGGCGCCGCGATCGATGTGGAAGCGGCAGCCTTGGATTGGTTGATTACCGATACCCGCAAGGTTCTCCCAGAGTTTGATCATCCTAAACATCAGGCAATTCGTTCTTTATTCAATGGCAAGTAGGCAACACCGCAACGGGGAACTTTTTACTTGATAAGTACCTAAGCAAAATTAATTACACATATCTAACCACTCCTTGCATGAGTGCCTTTTGCCTTTTGCCTTTTGCCTATCCTAACCAAGACATTAATTTTGCACGACTACTTATCATGTTTGATTCTCCTGTTGATCTTCTCATTCTCTCTAATGGTCCCGGAGAAATATCTACATGGGTGCGTCCAGTTGTCAAGAGATTGCGACAAAACTTAACAGAAGATCGATCCCTGTTGCGGATTTCGGTGATTCTTTCCCCTTGTACCCATTCTATGGGGGCGGAAACGGAAGTAGTTAGGAAATATCCGGAGGTCGATCGAGTCCAGTCGCCAGAAAAATTCTTTAATTTTCTTTTCTGGGGAAAAACCGCCGATAATTGGGATTGGCACCCCAAGGGCATCGTTTTATTTTTAGGAGGCGATCAATTTTTTGCCCTCACCATCGGTAAACGTTTGGGTTATCGCACCGTCATCTATGCGGAATGGGAAGCGCGTTGGTATCGGGGGATCGATCGCTTTGCCGTGATGAATACAAGTGTATTAAATAATATTCCCCAACAATATCAGCATAAATTTACTGTTATCGGCGATTTAATGGTGGATTTGCCCACTGCTATCACCCCTGATGATGCTACCTTAATTGCACTCCTCCCGGGTTCCAAACCCTCGAAATTAGCTCAGGGTGTACCCCTAACCCTAGCCATTGCCGAAAAGATAAACGCGCAGGATCCCCGGACTAAATTCTTAATTCCCGTCGCTCCTACCCTAAATTTAGCTTATTTAGCGAAATTTGCCGATCCTAGCTATAATCCGATGATCACTAAAACTGGTTGGAGTGCTGCCCAATTAAAAAACGGTGAAAAACCCTATCTAGAAACAGCTAAGGGGGTAAAAGTTGACCTAATTACCGATTTTCCCGCCCATAACCAGCTTTCTCGCTGTCATTTAGCTTTAACGACGGTGGGTGCTAATACTGCCGAATTAGGGGCGCTGGCAATCCCGATGATTATTTTACTACCGACTCAGCAACTAGACGCGATGCGGACTTGGGACGGTTTACCCGGTTTATTAGCCCAACTGCCGGGGGTGGGTTCTTTATTTGCTAAGATAATTAATCTTTATATGTTGCGGAAAAAGCGTTTATATGCCTGGCCAAATATTTGGGCTGGTGCTGAAATTGTTCCGGAATTATTGGGGGAATTACAACCAGAGGAAGTGGCAAATATAGCTATATCCTGGCTAGAAAATCCCGAACAATTAGAGGCTATCCAGCAAAAATTGCGGGCAGTGCGCGGGCAAGCAGGAGCAGTGGATAAGTTAGTATCTATTATTGCCGAACAACTGTCTAGTTTCTAATCAATTAGATAATTAGGGTTTGCTGAATAAATCTAAAAACCTTGTTGGGTAAGACTTTTAGACTTTTTGTCAATCAAAAAGTACCAGGTATGGGAGTGATCAGGGGGAAAATTCCGGGACTTTTTCCCTAAAAATTAGGTAATTGGCCACCTCAAAACCGGTAAAACCCCACACCCCACACCCCACACCCTGCCCCCACCGAAAAACTTTTTCAGCAGACCCGAATTAAGCTTGTTGGTAGAGAGGATCAATTGCGATTAATTTATTAACAGTTTGATAGAATTCCTGCTGATAAAATTCCCGTTGATTGCTGTCGATAGCATTAATTAATTGTTCTTGACAGTAGCGACGATATTCCATTAAACTAATTTTTTCCAGAGCTATAATAGCATTTTTTATCTGTTCTTCTGGCTGAAATATTTCCTGACTGGTATGTTCATTTAAGTGAAATAAAGAATTAAAATCACGATTTTTGTCTGTAGTTATCATCAATAAATGATTCTGTAAAGCTGACATCAAATCTCTTGGTTTAGTAATTTGGTTTTCTAACTCTAGAATTACTTGCCATAACCAACGATAATCCGGGAGATTAAAAATTAAATCTTTTTCATCCAAAGATTCTAAAATTATTTCTCGATATTCAGGATAATGGAGATAGATTAATAATAATAACCATTCGGCTTTTTCTGTGCCATTTTTTTCGGATTTATCTAAGATGCTTTTCCTCTTGATTGCCAGAGATTTTCCTTGTGGACGGTGAGCTGGCCATTGAGCCTGTCGAAATGCGTCGAACCGAGGTTTATTAACCTGCTTTGAGAGATTTTTTAAAATATAAGGCAAACGAGTTGCATCTTTTTGAGCCAAAATTTCAGCACAATAATCTAGATAAAAAGTGCGTTGATTGCTATCGATTAACTTTTGCAGTAAACTCACCATACTATTGGCTACTTGTTGAAAATGTAGTCCCTGTTTTAAATCTTTGTTCACCAACATTTGCGAGATTTGCCAATCAATCCAAAAAGGAGATTTTTCGATTAATTCTCGATAACTATGGGCGGTGAGCTTGTCGAATCCGTGGTCCCCGTCAGTATGGGATTTAAGAAATTCATCGGCATCTTTACCCTCGGGAAGATTGAGGATTTTTAGGTTAACTTGTCCTGAATAAACTAGGGAGTTAATTTCCTCGATCGCCCGTTGTGTCGCTTTAATTCCCGCTTGATCAGCATCAAAATTAAAGATTATTTGTTTACTTTCACTGTAGCGCAAAAGTAGCTTAATTTGCTCTTGACTTAAAGCTGTTCCTAAACAGGCAACCACATTAGTGATACCAGCAGCATGGAGAGCGATTGCGTCAAAATAACCCTCCACAACTATCGCTAAATCTTGCTGAATAATTGCCTGTTTAGCTCGATCAAGAGCAAAGAGAGTTTTTCCCTTTTCAAATAGAGGAGTATCGGGAGAATTTAGATACTTTGGTTGTTCATTACCTAAACTACGACTACCAAAAGCGATCGCCCGTCCTTGACTATCAAAAATAGGAATCATTAAACGATCTCGAAATTGATCGTAATAACCACTACCATTTTGACGCGCTTTAATTAATCCTGCTTGTTCCACTAAAGCCACAGGATAGCGCTTTTGTTCCACTAAATAACGATAGAGCGTTTCCCAACCTTCTGGAGAATATCCCAGTTGAAAAGTTGCGATAGTTTCTGGGGTTAGTTGTCGTTGTACCTTGAGATAATCTAACGCTTTTTCCCCTTGGGGTTGACTAAGGGCGTGTTGATAAAAACTCACCGCCACGGCCATTATCTCGTATAATTGTTCTTTGAGGGATAATTGCTGTTCTAATTCCTGACGCTGTTCTACTGCTAGAGTTTTAATCGGGATTTGATACCTTCTAGCAAGATCGAAAACCACTTCACTAAAAGATTGTTTCCCCACCTCCATAAAGAATTTAATCCCGTTTCCCCCCGCACCACAGCCAAAACAGTAATACATTTGTTTGGCAGGACTAACCGTAAAACTAGGGGATTTTTCCTCGTGAAAGGGACATAAACCGACGTATTCCCTTCCCCTTTTTTTGAGGACGACTCTCTCCGAAATTAAATCCACAATATCAATTCTTTGTTTAACTTCTTCGATCGTATCTGGATGTAGTCTCGGTGTATCCATAATCAGTTATCAGTTATCAGTTATCAGTTATCAGGAGATTTGCTTTTATTTATTCTCCCCGTCTCCCCAATTCATCATTCATCATTCATCATTCCCACTCCCCTCTCCTTCTCCCCCATCTCCCCACTGCGATGGCGGCATTTTGTCCTCCGAAACCGAAACTAAGACAGAGACAATTGTGCAGGGAAAAATTAACAGCCGATCTAATTAAATTTAATTGAAAAGGCGACTCGCGCACACCGACACAGGGGGGAATTAGCTGATTTTTCAGAGCCATTAAACAAAAAGCCACACCTAATGCCCCCGAAGCCCCTAAAGTGTGTCCTGTTGCGCCTTTTGTCGAGCTTACAGCCACTTGCGAACCAAAAATGCTGGCGATCAGGTTTGCCTCCCGTTCATCGTTTAAACGCGTGCTAGTGCCGTGGGCGTGAATGTAATTAATTTCATCTTTTCTTAATTGACTTCTGTGCAAACATAGTTCTATGGCTTTGGTAGCGCTACGATTATCCACCGCCGGGGCGCTAACATGATCGGCATCGCAGGTAAAACCATAGCCCAAAATTTGCCCGTAGATGGCGGCATTTCTGCTTAAAGCCAGTTCTTCCGATTCAAGGACTAAAATCGCGCCACCTTCCCCCAAAACTAAGCCTTCCCTAGCTCTATCAAAAGGATAACAGCCCGTTTTCGCCAAAGCTCCCATCTGTTCAAATCCCACCAGAGTTAAAGGAGTGATCGGAGTTTCGATCGCCCCGGCTAAAACTCGATCGCATTCTCCCATAGTAATTAATTCTACACCCTGAGCGATCGACCAGATGCCCGTGGCACAGGCCGCCATCGGTGCTAAGACTGGGGCGCTGGTTTCTATCAATCTAGCGGTCAATACCGAGGCGCGATCGGGTAAACTATCTAACCAGTTTTCTACTATTCCCGTCGCTGCCATCCGTTCCCATAAACCCTGACAACCACGACTAGAACCGATAGTGACACCACAATCCTTTAAGGGAGGGGTTAACTTCGCGTCTTCAAGGGCAGCAATCAGGGCAATTTTGGTTAAATCCTCTAAAAATGCTGGTTTGTGACCGATTAAACCCAAGGGTAAAGCGGGTAAATCAGAAAATGGTTGTTGTCTAGTTATACCAGTTTTGCCCTCTAGTAATCTTTGCCAACTCTGACTTAAATTTCCCAGAGAACTGATCAACCCAATTCCCGTCACCACAACATTCATTGATCAGTTATCAGTTATCAGTTATCAGCTATCGGAATATTAAATGATTGGGTGGGTTAGGGGGAAAATTAAATTATCGTCCCGCGAACCCACCCTAACTGATCGCTATTTTTTCAGATTTTCTGCACCAGAAATAACTTTGGCCGAGTCAATTTTATCCCCTTGTTTGATCGTATCGATCACTTCCATTCCCTTAGTGACATAACCAAAAACGGCATAATCACCATCGAGGAAATTGATATCCGACAGAGCAAAATAAAACTGAGAAGAAGCGGAATTAGGCTGTTGAGAACGGGCCATCGCGATCGCACCGCGTTTATGGGGTAAAGCGACGATGGGAGTGCGGGCCGTGGCCTGTTGACCGATTGCTTTCCCATAAATCGGCTCTTTTTCGTCTTTGAGGAGAATTTCCAGGGGAACATAACGGGATTGCTTGGTTTCTGGATCGACAAAACCACCAGTTCCGCGACCTTGGGGATCACCACCTTGGGCGACAAAAGGCTGCGGTTCTGTAACCACGCGATGGAAAGTTAAACCATTATAAAAACCTCTCTCCACCAGATCCACAAAATTACCGGCAGTAACTGGGGCCGCATTGCCATCAATTTCGATCGTTACCGGTTTACCTTTGATGATCATCTCGACGACAGCAGTTCCATCTAAGCGGGGTTTGTAATTATCCATGTTGACACTGCCCGAACTGGCAGGTTGAGAGGTTTGGGTGATACTAGAATTATCGGGGGTGGAGTTAGCTTCTGGGGAAGAACAGCCGAAAAGTGTGGTCGTTGTGATTAAAAAAACACAAACCACAGACAGCCAGCCAGATTTTCTTATCTTCATCATTTTATAGCCAAAAAGAGCGAAAAAAGGCCTACAATCCCTCTAGAGGAATTTCCAGAAAACGAGCGAGTTCCGCTCCTTGATTTTCCAATTCCGAGAGGGACATCGGATCACCGACGCGAGTTAGAGGGATATCGCGACGCTGTTTAATCCGTAGGAATAGTTCCCGTTTCGGGTTGAGTCCTTCTCGCACTTCGGCCCGCACAGCTTGCGCATCTTCCAGGGGCCAATCGAGATCAATGCGACGATTTTTGCCAGGGTAGCCCCAACGAAAGATTTTAACTTTGCCGGTTTCCTTATTAAACTCGTTGTAACCACCTCCGACATTCCAGAGGAGAGATAACCAGAGATAGATGGCTAAAAGCGTCCCCGCAGTGCCATAAAAGAGGAGGGCGACCCCTTGGGGAATGAATTGTAAGGCACTGGTATCGCTAACGAGAAGTAGATTGACCTTAAAATAACTGGAAAGACCGGCGAGGAGAAACCCTAGACCGCCAATAGAGACGATTACAGCCCAAAAATAGTTACTAGGGCGACGCGCTCCCACTACTTCTTGCCGTAGGATCAGGCTATCTTTACTTGTTGTTTGCGCTTTCATGAATTCTTTTTAAGGTTGCCTAGAGTTATTTTACCAGCTTTTTTCTCGCCACTTCCCCAACCCCGTCCCGGGGATGCAGCCGTTGATTTTTCTGGGTGTACCCATGTTTATCATAATATTTACTTATAGGTGAGTGGGGGAAGTTTAGGGGAAAATTCCCTAATCGTAATTCTCCTCGGCAACAATCATGCGTTAGATTTATTCGGGGTTTCCTTAATTTATACCCAGTAACGGCACATTCAGATACAGCACGGGTTATGGTCTTTTGTCAAGGGGGAAGTCCAATAATTAAATCTCTACCTTTTAAAATACAAATGAACTATTAAAAGTAAATCCGTAGTCAATTACTCATAACTTCGGTGTCTGATTGTAACCTTTAAGGTATTTGTCCAAAGACCATATAAGTAGGTAGGTGTTAAAAATTATCAGATGCCCCCCTTATTAAGGGGGATCCCCCCGCCTATCGGCACCCCCCTTATCAAGGGGGGCAGGGGGGATCGAACCTAAAATCCATTTTTAATTTAATTATAACCAGCTACTTATAGACGCGGCGGCTTGGATTTTGATCACAAATTTTCTGCCAATCATGAATGATAGAAAGGTCTCCCAGTCCCCTACGTTGCATCGCTTGATCAGGAAACTCTTTTAACCATCCTTGCAGGTCTTCTTGCTTTAGAAAATTAATAGGGGTGAAGGGAGATTCTCCTTCAAGAGCTTGTGTTACCTGATTTACAAATTTTTCTGCACAAATACGTCGCTGATTGCCATCTACCTTTTTGGGCAATATGATTGCCAGTTTCCAGAATAGTCGCCATTGGCAAAAAAAGAGATTCTCTAGCTTCAATTTTCTCTTTTAACTCTTGAAATATTAACTCAGATTAACTCGCCTTTTTGGGGACATTAAGTATCTCTAAAAAGATCGAAGTATCGATCAGACAAATAGATCCCATCAGGCTACTTCTCCCTGTTTTAATTGCTCTAACCAACTTAGCGCATTTTGTTGACGTTGTTCTGCTGTGGACTTATCCTTTAAGAACTTATCTAATACTTGTTTAGTCATCAACTGACCAAGAGTTCCCTGCACAATTAATTCGGGGAAACGCTCTAAATCAGCTAATCGGACAATACGACTATCTCCTGCTTGTGGATCTCGGTAACAACAAAGTACATTTCCAATATCACTATCGGGTACTGCATCTAGTAACGCTGGGTTATGGGAGGTGATCAGTACCCTCAGTTTTCTTTCTAAGGCAATCTCCCGAATTTGCTTAACTAAATTATCTGCACGACTGGGATGAACACCATTATCGATCTCTTCAATAATTACGAAAGTTCCAGGATTTACACTTAGTAGAGTTGCAGCAATCGCTAAAACTCTCAGAGTACCATCAGACAACAAAGGAGCATCTATCTGATGTTCTTTGTTCCCAAAAGACTCTATTAGTCTCACCATAACATCGTTGCGGTCTGTAATGCTAAAGCGAATATCGGTAATATCCTGTTCTGGTAATGAACGAATGAAGTCAAGCAACTTGTTTTTTTGAGTCTCTCCCTGCTGACAAACTGCGTAAAGAACACTAGAAAGGTTAGAGCCATCTTCTTTAATATCATCATCTTTAGCGTAAGCATAATCCCGCATTACTGCTGGACGAGGATCAAGAAAGACGATATTCCTCAAGGTTTCTCGAATTACTTTAGTAACTGCTGGAATAATTTTTTGTGATTTAGTATGACTTTGCTGGAACCGACTGGGAGTTTCCAATTGATAAAAAATAGCTTGTCGGTTAGAGCAAGGTATGTGGGGCTTTTTACCACCTTTATTAAAATTGTTATACATCACCCTAATTTCATCGGTGTGCGGGTTAGGATCGCCATCAATTTTGTAAAGTGTTAATTCTTGATCTTTACTAGCTTTACTGACACTTTCTCCGATTATAATAAGTTGGTCTGATAATAGCCCAATTTCAATCTCGAAATCAGTCCAACCATCGGGAGCGTTATCAATGTGTGTTCCCAAGGTAAAATACTGTTTTTCTGCACCGAAAAGATCGATCGCTTGTCCACGAGCAATTGCATTCCCGCTTTGAATGTTGCGTTCAATGTCATCTAACCTGCTGCCTTTCGCTAACCACGAAAGTAAGCGAATTGCTTCTAGTGCATTACTTTTTCCTGACGCATTAGCACCGATTAAAAAGGTGATGGGTGCTAGAGACAAGGTTGCCTCCTGATAGCTTTTGAAATTCCGAAGAGTCAGCGATGTTAACATACTTTTCACCCATTAAATCTTGACTGGTGCAGTTTGAGCATTTGTACTAAAAGTTCCAATACCAGCGCAGCTTATAGACTCTAACAAGTACCGAAAACTAGCACCCATAACCTTGAAAAC
>NZ_JADBUB010000025.1:0-40677 GCF_020245865.1 Microcystis sp. M169S2 | reverse complement strand
CATTCTGGGGGCTAATTTAGAAAATCTTATCCTGACTAGCACGGGCAACATCGATGGTCAGGGTAATGGACTCAATAACCGGCTCACAGGCAACAACGGTAACAACAACCTTGACGGTGGCGCTGGTGCTGACACCATGGCCGGCGGCGGGGGTAATGACACCTACACCGTCGATGATGCGGGGGATGTTGTTTTTGAGTTGCCAGCATCCGGGACAGACCATGTCCGCAGTTCAATCACCTATGCCTTGGGAGCATTCGTGGAAAATCTAACTTTGCTTGGCAGCGGCAACATTAACGCAACCGGAAATACTTTGGCCAACACGATTTCTGGCAATGCTGGAAACAATATTATTAGCGGCGGACTCGGCAAAGATACATTGACTGGGAATGCCGGTTCCGACACCTTTCGTTTTCAAGGCATAGACGAAAGCGGTAGCAGCCAAGGCACGGCAGACATCATCACAGACTTTTCCCTAGCCCAGGGTGACCGGATCGACATATCGGGTATCGATGCCGTGGCATCCAGCGTCCCGGATAATGCCTTTGTCTTTATCGGCTCATCAGCGTTCAGTGCCGCTGGGCAGGTTCGCTTTTTCGCCTCCAGCGGCATGACTTATGTCTCGCTAAATACTAACAGTGATCTGAACAATGTTGAGTTGATGATTGCATTAACAGGACAACTGACTATGCAGCAGTCTCATTTTCTTCTTTGAATCTACGAACTTGTTCAAAAACATAACTTGAATCCACAAAAACTATATCGTTTTCTCACGCTTCCCGCCTCCCCACACTCCCTGACAGGTGTAGGTATTTTACAACTAAGAGGAAGGGGAGTAGTAAAAAGCATGGCCAATTCAAGTCTGAATTGGCCAACAAACAAATATTAAGGGAGTAGAAGGGTTAAATTATGAAACGATCAACACCATGAAAATTTTAGGAGCTTTTCTGTCAATTTAAAGAGAAGATATAAGTAGAAAAAGTGCGGGCTTGTGTTTGTTCCAGTTTGATGTTATTATGCTAAATCTGGTTATTAAAAACTGATTATTTATTCTCCCCTCTCCCTTCTCCTATCTCCTCAGCTTAACGGGTTACTCCATCCACCACTGGACGGACATCGCTACCCTCAAAATAGCCGGGGTTGCCTGTCCAGTTGAAATCCGACACGCGGATGTTGAGTATTCCCAACTGCAGCACCGGGTTATACCGCAAAATTAAACTATAGGTGCGACGACTCCATTCGAGAAAATATTCTGTGCTGATTTCCTTCGCTTGATCGATACTGTAAATGCTCTGGAAACCCACACGAATCGGACCATATACCTGTTGAGTTATACCATAGGACATTGTTTGTTGATCAACAAAGCGATCAAAGAAAAAGGGTGATTGTCCGTTAACTAAACCCTGACTAAAACTGATATTAAACCCAGTATAGTCGAGAAAATTGCGGGAAAAACGCCCAAACTGCCCTAATAATCCCACGGTTCCCGTGACGGAATTTTGCGTCTCTCCATTAGTGTAATAACTGGTGACACCGGTGACACCAGTGACAAGAGCAATATAGGGTTGAACGGGAAGAGGAGAAAATCTCAAACCTTGGTCGGGAGTCGGTGGTAAAGTAGGAGCAGACCAGAGTAAAAAACTGCGATTGAGGGAGACAGCACCCTGAAAACGGCTTAAATTGGTCACATTATCCGTTGCATTGGCCGCTAAGAGATCACTGCGATCGGTGGGTGCGTTAACATTCTGAACAGAAGCTTGATAACTGAGTCTAATATCCGTATTGGGGACAACAATCACCGGTGAGGTCAAAATTGCCCCAAAACTGCTATTAACCGTCTGAAACCCCAAAGAACCGTTAAAGAGACGCTCGCGATAATTGTACTCCACATTGAGCAGATAGGGATCCTGCAACTGTCCGATCGTCTGTTGAAAGCGAATCTTAGAACGAACACTATTTTCGATCTGTTCCAAATCTAAATTAGAAAAAGAGGCTGTCGCTTGCAAAAACGAGCGCTCACCAAAATTAGTGGCAAAATTACCCAATAAACCAAAAGCTTTCGGACTAAGGGGCGAAACTTCCCCACCTCCGGGGTTAGCTGAGGGAAAAGCATCGGGATTAAGGACTTTTTGAATTAAATATTGCGGTGTCAACTCAAAAAGAGTCTTCGGTGTCTCCACTAAAGTTAGGGGACTTTCTACGAAAAATCCGCCCCGATCCTCCCCATCATAGCCCGGGGCAATTAAAAAAGGACGACGACGACGGCGATCAAACGTAAGACTATTAATAAAAGTGGGTGCCACTACCCGTTGATCGAAAACCAACTGGGAATTACTCATCCGCAACTCATCGGTAAAGGGGCCGGTACTGCGAAAAGTGGCGGAATTGGCCCGAACTTCCAATTCAGGAGGGGAAAAAGGGTCATTCGTCAAACGCACATTAGTGGCATTCCACACCTTACCATCAAAATTCAAGCGTTCGGCCTGAAAACGGACACGATTAATCGTTCCCCCCGACGGACTACTAATATTCTGTCGATCGCGCCGACTGGGATCCTGTCCCCCGACGACAAATTGAAAACCCTCTCCCGTGGTGATTCTCTGCAAGGGTTGATTTAATGCCAAACGATCGGTTAGGGTTCCAAAAGAACTACCGGCCCCCACATCCGTGGGCAGCGTTTGTCCTAAATCCCTAGCGGTGCTGGGTTGAAAAATCTCCCCATTAGCATTAAACACCACACCGCTATCCTGGACGAAATAATACTCAAAGCGATCGCCGCGCAGGATTTGATCTCCCCGGGTTAGGATCACCTGGCCCTCCGCTACTGCTAACTTTTCGGGAAGATTAATCTGTAAGCGATCGGCCGTTAGTACACTTTGGGCAAAACGCAGGGTGACATTACCTCTAGCGGTGATAATCTGCCGATTTTGGTCAAATTCCTGCTCATCGGCCACTAATTCTAGGGGTCTTTCCCCTTCTGGATTAACTGCATCGGTCTGATCTAGGCTGTTATTGAGGGAAATCAAGTATTCTTGGCTGGTTTTTTCGCCTTTTTTCCGCACTAATAGCCGAGTTGAGCCATTTTTCTGGTTAAGAGCTTTTTGATTTAATCCTGAAACTATCTCGGTTTCGGGATGAATGGTGACACCAACGGCTGCGGGGGGTGGAGAATTCTGGACAGAAAGGGGTTTTCCTAAAGCTGCCGCATCACCCCCACTGCTAGGTAAAGGTTCTAAGGGAATACCCTGATCGGGAACCAAGGGTTTTACCTCGACGGTTTCCGGGGGTGGAGTGACGGTGAGGGGAATAGAAACGCTCTCTTCTGAAGGCTTTTTTGCCTCTAGAGGTGCTGGGGTGACAGGGAGGGGAACTACAGACGTGGGAATATTTTCAGAAACTTGACGCCCCTCCGTTTCCGGTTCGGCTACAGTATTAATCAGGGCAGGTGGTTCAACAGCTAAGAAAAAAAAAGACATGACTGCACGAGTCGGCGATCGAAATAGAGGACGAGCGAACCTCAATGATACTACCACGATCATTATTCCTAGGGAGACAGGGAAAGTCCGATAACTTGTTCCCTGTGCCTCTACCCTAGAACCAGTTTGTTAATTGTCTTCTACTCAAAGTCTTTGCGTCCGGGGTTACGGGTAGGATCGCCAGAAAGGAAGCCAAAGATAAAAAGTAAGACAAAGAAGGAAACAACGATATAAACGGCGATTTTTAGGGTTAACATTACTAAGACGTTCTCCTTAGACTAGATTAATTCAATAACAGGGGTGAGCATACCTTGACCTACTTTACCCCATTTGGGCGATCCCTGAATAGAGAAAAGTGATCAGTCTTCAGTTATCAGCCTACTGTTTACTGTTTACTGATCACTTAAAATACAACTAAATAGCCTATTTTTAGCCAATTTATGAATAATATCGGTAAATTATATGTGGTGGGAACGCCGATCGGCAATTTAGACGATCTGACTTTCCGGTCCCTGGCAACTCTCAAAAAAGTCGCTCTAATTGCTGCCGAAGATACCAGACACACCGGCAAATTATTACAGCATTTTGATATTTCAACCCCTCAAATTAGTTACCATGAACATAATCGCCTTTCCCGTCTCGATCAGTTATTAAATATTCTCAGCCAAGGTCAGGATATCGCCTTGGTTACTGATGCGGGAATGCCGGGGATTTCTGACCCTGGTTATGAGTTAATTAAAGCTTGTATAGAAGCTCAGATCGAAGTGGTTCCCATCCCCGGAGTAACGGCGGTAATTACTGCTTTAGCGGTGTCGGGATTACCCACGGAAAGATTCTGTTTTGAAGGATTTCTTCCGGGTAAGGAAAAGCTGAAACAAGAGCGCTTAGAGGGTTTAAAAACCGAAACAAGAACGATGGTTTTTTATGAAGCACCTCACAAACTTATTAAGACTTTGGAGGATTTACGCGAAACTTTCGGATCAACGAGAAAGATAGTTTTAGGTCGGGAATTAACCAAGCTTTACGAAGAAATTTGGCGAGGAACTATCGCCGAGGCGATTAATTTATATCGGGAGAATAAAACTCCTAAAGGGGAATTTACAATCGTAGTTATGGGCAACGATCAGGCCGATAATATCCAATTATCCGAGGAGGAATTAAAACGGGAATTAAAACAAATTATAGAACGGGGAGTTAGTCGATCGCAAGCCAGCAGACAATTAGCACAGGTTACTAATTTATCCCGCAGTCGTTTATACAAATTAGCCCTAGAAATTTGATGATTATCAATTTTTATTCCCACCGCTAACCCTCGATTACTTAGCTGATTGAAGTAACAAAATTCCCCCAGCAGTTAATCCCAAAATATTGGGCAACCAAGCGGCCATCAAGGGGGTTAAAACTCCGCCAATGCCTAAGGAACTGGTGACAAAAGATAGGAGATAATAGGAGAAAATTAGGACAATACAAATACCGAAACTGGTGGCTTTGTTAGAATTTTGGGGACGCAATCCCAAGGCTGCCCCAATCATGCCAAAAACTAAACAAACAAAGGGTAAAGATATTTTCTGCTCGATTTGAACCTGTAATTTTCTAATTTTGGTGGGGTTGCCGCTTAATTGCAGTATTTTTAGGTATTCCTGCGCTTGTCTTAGGGTCATTTCCGAACCATCTCGCGCCCGAAAAGCTAAATCTAAAGGGGTACGCGGTAGGGCTAATTGTTGATGTTGAAAGCGGACAATATTACGATAGGAACCCTTAGGATCAATTAGATAAATTGTGCCGTTATAAAAATCCCAGATATTTTTTTCAATATTCCAAGAAGCTGATTCTGAGGTAATAATTTGATTAACTTCCGGCTGGGTGCGATCGAGAATGGTTAAACCTAACATTTCTTGACCGTTAAATCTTTCGGCATAAAATAACCTTCTTAATACCGTTTGCGCTTCCCCTCCATCCGGTGGCCGCACTTTGCCGTATTCAGGATAAATAATATTATCTTCAATAAAAGACTTACGATTTGGTCGCAGGGCTTTGGTCATGGTAGCATTAGCTTCATAACTGGCAGCTGGGGCCACATAATCATTAAAAACGTAGGTTAATCCCGTCACTATTAAACTTAGCACAATGGCGGGAATTATTAGGCGATAAACACTAATTCCAATACTTTTCAAAGCAATTAATTCGCTATCACTGGCTAAACGACTGTAGGCCATTAAGGCTGCTAAAAGTATCGACATGGGAAAGGCTAAAACGATAAACTCTGGCATTTTTAATAAGAGAATTTTTAAGGCCAAAGTAAAAGGTAAACCCGATTCAGTAATCCGTCGCACTAAATCAAATAAAGTCCCGATCGCCACTCCCAAGGAAGTGAATAAACCCATACCAAATAGAAAGGGTAATAATAACTCGACAAAAATATAGCGGTCTAAGATGGTGAATACGGGTATTCTACTTAAATTTCCTTGCCAATTGCCAACTTTCATGATGTAATGCAACGATTTTTTTATTAATAACAATTATCTGAAAAAATTATCACCCAAATAATACTGACGCACCAGAGGATTATTATAAAGTTCTTCGCCACTTCCCGCCGCTAAAATCTGCCCTTCGCGCATAATATAAGCCCGATTAGTGATAGCCAAAGTTTCTCGCACATTGTGATCGGTAATTAAAATTCCCATCTGACGATCCCTTAAACCGGCGATCATCGTTTGAATCTCGGACACAGCGATCGGATCCACCCCCGCGAAAGGTTCATCTAATAATAAAAATCTCGGTCCGTTGACTCCCACCGCTAAAGCGCGGGCTAATTCTGTCCTTCTTCTTTCTCCTCCAGAAACGTAAGCACCTTTAGTGCCAACAATCTTATCGAGGCGAAATTCTTTTAATAAATCATAGAGACGATTTGCCCGTTGGGAAAAAGGAACTCCCGACTGTTCTAGGGCTAACTGAATATTTTCTGATACAGTTAAATAACGAAAAATACTGGCCTGCTGCGTTAGATAGCCAATACCCAGACGCGCCCTTTGATTAAGGGGTAATTTGGTAATTTCTTTTTGATCTAGCCAAACGCGCCCCAGATTCGGTTTAATTAATCCCGTGGCGATATAAAAAGTTGTGGTTTTCCCCGCACCATTTGGCCCCAATAACCCGACAATTTCCCCCGGGGCAACAGTAATACTCACTCGGTTAACCACGAGCCTTTTACCGTAGGATTTATGGATATTTTCTAATACTAAAGTCATCTTTATCCGTTGTGGGGTGTGGGGTGTGGGGTGTGGGGTGTGGGGTGTGGGGTGTGGGGTGTGGGGTGTGGGGTGTGGGGTGTGGGGTGTGGGGTGTGGGGAGAATACTGCCTTTTGCCTTTTGCCTTTTGCCTTTTGCCTTTTGTCTCCTGTCTCCTGTCTCCTGATTCCTGACTCCTGACTATCACTGCGGGTTAATAATTGGGGCAGCGGGGAGGGAAGGGGAAGGTATGGGTGCAGGTGTCGGGGAAGCTGCCGGTTGGGGAGATGTTTCGTTATCTTTGACTAAATAAATTGACTCCACCTGCTGACTGGTTTGGGGAGTAGCGATAAATCTACCCTCATCGACAAGATAAGTCATCGTTTCAGCGCGGATACTGTTACCTTCCTGCAAAACATAAACGTTACCCGTCATCACTAAACGACGTTCGCGGCTAAAATACTGAGCTTGGGCGGAAGTGGCCTGCATTTTGCGGGCAGGATAGAACACTTGTACGTTACCCCTAGCAGTAATTACCCCCGTTTTTGAGTTCGCCTCCTGAATATCCGATCGCACTGTCATGGCATTACCGGGTACAATATTTTGCTGTGCCTTGACTAGGGAAGAAGTACCTAATCCCATGACTAAGCTAGTAGAAACGAGGGAAACTAGCCATCCCCTGATTTTTGTGGATCTTGCTCTCATAGAAATGTCACCTATAAGTAAATGGTTTCAATTAAATTGAAGATAAATCGCCCCTTGATCCTCCCTTAATCCCCCCTTGATAAGGGGGGTGCTGACAATTTTTAACACCCACCTACTTAAACGTAATTGTATGGACTAAATAATCTAGCTGTTTAGAGAACGGGATGACTTTTGAGGATTTTCGGCAGAGAACAGATAGATCGATCGAGGTGGGGATGAGGATGTTCCTGATTGCTTTTCATCGCTTCTAGCACTGCCGGTAAAGCTTGGGGATCGAGATTCTGTAAAAAGTTTAATAGGTCTAAACTCTCCCCCACCAAGTGCGTCACGTTGATCCCCTCGTAATCGGGTTGATAGTGTTGTAAACGTCTCACCCCTTCTCCCAAAAGAATTACCGCCCCGCGCCAGTTATTATTTTCTAGATGGTAACAAGCGACAGCAATCTGCAAAATGCCTTGATAAAAGGTTTTTTCAGGCTCTGCGGACTCCATCCACAAAGCCTCTAGGGTATCATGACAAGCATAGAATTGCTGGCGATTAAATTCGTCGATTCCTTGCCCAAAAGCGCTGGCTGTCATTACCCTATACTAATGCCCCTTCATCGATTCGCGGACTTCTTGTATATAGTCGAGAGAAATTACCTGTTCTTCCCCAGCAAACTCGTTATCGGGGGTAATAAATAGCATACAGTGACATTCTTTCCGTTCCCGCATCGGTACACAGGGACAATTCCAGAAAGTATTTTTTACCTCCGCTTCTTTGTCTTCGTAGTGACGACAGGGGCATAAAGGAGCGCCTAATTCGTCCTTATGACGCGCTAATCCCTCAATTACTACCGCTGTCACCGAGAGATCGCTACAGAAATAGGTATTTGTGCCTTTAGCGTACTGTTCAGCAAACTTTTTCATCGCTTCAAGACTCTTATCCGTGTCCGTGATCTGGCTCATAGTTATCTTATCTCCCTAACTTTCTACAAAAAAACTTTTTACTATCCTATCTCGATCCGCTTCCCCTTGGCCGAAGGGAATTTTTAGAATCTCTTTTGATTTTGCGACCGATCCCCTTGTTAATCTAATACGATAAAAAGACTCTCTTTGGCCAAAAGCTCGACTTTTTGGCCAGCAAATGGGAATTATGGGGGCAAAGTTCCTCAAAACCTATCCTTGATTCCTGCAATCCCTGTCCCCTATCACTAGCAGAACATGATTTTATCTTTCTTAGAGACAAATAAAATTTCTGACGATAACACGCCTTGGTGGCTGAAAATTACCTCCCTTTATCCCCACTGTATCTACTATTTTGGTCCCTTTGCCTCCTTTGAGGAAGCACAAGAGCATCAGGGGGGTTATCTCCAAGATCTAGAGTCCGAAGGAGCGCAAGGAATCAGTCTTTCGATCGAGCGGAGTAATCCCCATTATTTGACCGTTTTTGACGATGGAAATCAGCATCTAGCTAAAACTTTTGCTTCCCATGCTCGAACCTTTTCTCGCTTTATTTCTTAAGTCTCCCTGTCCTCTTTGTCAACGGCAGAGCGATCGAGAGCTTTGCCGTGATTGTGGGCGACAATTACAGTCCTATCGTCAGAATAACCCGCTTTTTCTCTGGCGTGGTTCTATTCCCCTGTTTATCTGGGGACGCTACGAAGGTAAATTAAAACAGGCGATCGCTAAAATGAAATATGATCGCCATCCCGCTCTCGGCTCTTTGCTAGGCAGTTGCATGGGGGAGACTTGGCTGCTTCGTCCTCCCCTCACCGATAAACGTTTGACGGTGATTCCTATCCCTCTCCACCCGGAAAGGTTAAGGGAAAGGGGTTTTAATCAAGCAGAAGTCATTGGCGAAGGTTTTTGTCGTTTAACCGGTTATCATCTGGCTAGTCGCGGATTAATTCGGATTAAGAACACGGCAGCCTTATTTAGTCTGGCAGCCGAGGAAAGAAAAAAGACGATGCAAGCGGCTTTTCAACTGGGGAAAAATTTACCGAAATCAGTACCGATTCTCTTAATTGACGATATTTATACCACAGGAACCACGATCGAGGAAGCTGTGCAGGTTTTACGCACACAGGGATATCGGGTAGTCGGTGCGATCGCTCTTGCCAGTTCCAAAATTAGCTAAAATGCCCAGACGGAATCGGTCTAGGCATTTTAGAGTTAGATTAAATTAAGTCCGTTTGATCTTGTCGTATTGACTGATGAAAATCAAACCGATAGTGGCAGGGATCAGGACGATAGCCGCACCTAAAACAAGGCTCCAGAGAAAGTTAGCTAAAGAGGGTGTCATGATAGATAAATCCTTTGTCATATTTTCCAAGACTTAGTTTTTTATCTTATCACCTTGGGCGAGAAGACCCCCAGTTCCACAGTCAGATAAATGCGATCGCAGGTTATTATAGCGTTTCCTAAGCTAGTGAGGTACACATATTTTTCTTCCCTTTTGACTTTTGCCTTTTGCCTTTTGCCTTTTGCCTAAAACCCATAACTTTTGTACCTCAGCAGACTGAAAAACGCTATATATGTCTTCAATCCCTCAAAATAAAATCTCCCTTGACTTCTCAAGGAGATAGGGATGTTTGACAATGGGTGATAGTTACAAAAGTTCACACTAGACTGGCAAAGATTTTTATGGCTACTGACGATCGCAAACGGCGCATTCTCGATCATCTCTCCAGAAGTACCACTGGTGCTGACTATATTCCCCAAAAACCGCTGCCAATTGTGGAAACTCCCCCGGTGGCAGCGGAACCCGTGGCAGCGCCGCCTCCAGTGACTCCTTCACCGGAATTAACTGCTAAAGAGCGCAAAAGAAAGATAATGTCCCATCTTTCCATGAGTAGTCAAGATTTTGGCGAAATTACTAGCACTGCCCCCGAAGAAAAGCGTAAACGCCAAATTAACGACCATCTGCGCCAAAGCCAAGGATAAATAGGGTTTGCGGCAAAAAGTCTTTCGTGGAGGCAGGGTGTGGGGTGTGGGGTGTGGGGTGTAGGGTTTTACCGATTTTGAGGGAGTCAATTACCTAATTTTTAGGGAAAAAGTCCCTGAATTTTCCCCCCAATCACTCCAATGGTCGGCACTTTTTGAGGGAAAAAAAGTCTAAAAACTTTGTTGGATAAGGTTTTTAGATTTATTCAGCAAACCCTAAATAGTAAGGAGTGAGAATTAGCAACTAGGCATCTTCTAGACTGTTCTCACTCCCTCATTTTCTGCTGTCGATGGCAATAATGACAGTTGTTGCAAATCAGTTCCTCGCTCTGGCAACAAGGGAATGTTAAAGTTAGTAATGATCGCTTCGGTGATCGGATGACGTAATTTTTCTGTGGAACCCACATGATAAAAATGCTGTTTAGTATAGATATAAAACTTATCAGCACTCCAATTTTTTTTAATTAAAGGATTGCTCCTAAACTGATTACTGTGCCAAGTGGACAAAATAAACCGACAAGAAATATCCTTTAAAATAGTCACCAAACAATCTTCATCCTCTTCAGACCAAGAGTTAAAATAATCGGCGTGTCTCCCTAAATAAGGAGGATCGAGATAGATCAAGTCTGTTTTTTGCCAATCAGATAAAGTCTCTCGAAAGTCAGCAACTTGAAAATCATAATCAGTTTTAATAAGAATATTTTCTAGGGCAATAACTTGATTGACTATTTTGGTAATATATGCTTGAGAAAATCGCTCTAATTTATGACAGTAAGGAACGTTAAACTGTCCCTTCCGATTGAATCTCATCACGCCATTAAAACAGGAGCGATTGAGAAATAAAAAATCTAGAGAATTAGGAGCTTGATTAAATCTTTCTCGTACTTGATAATAATAACTTTCTCCCTGTTCCTTAAGAACTTGACCATTTTCTTGCAAAAAAAGCTTCACAGTTTTACTGGTAATAACTTGATTTTTTAGATTATTATAAAACTGGATAATATGAGTATTTGTGTCTGCAAGTAAAGCCTTTTTGGGATTAATATTAAAAGCCACCACTCCCGATCCAGAAAAGGGTTCTATCCAACGACCAAAGCTCAGATCAGACACAATATTTTTAATATCTTTCACCAATTTAGTTTTAATTCCTTGACACTTAATCGGTGGTACAAGTGGCGTTAACTTCACTAAACACTCTCCTCATCAATAGTAATCTCTATCCACAGCAAACTTAGCTCCTGTTGGCTCGTGAATAAAGGTCAAATCAGGGTAAAAATTTTGTTGAGATACTAACTCTATCTTTAATTGGTTACATCTAGCAAAATTATCAAATATGGGAAAAAGAAGCAATTCTAGGATTTTAGAGATGATTTTCGTATCAATAGATATAGTATATACTTCTAGACAGTTTAAATTCAGTACAGCTGATCCCAGAAACCATGAGACTCTTGTTAGAACAAATGAACCAAAAAAATCTGGATATTCTAGGTTCTGTGTGATAAGTTTAACTTACATAGAAGCGATCAATCTTTGTGTCCTTTGTGTCTTTGTGGTTCGTTCCACCCCCCCGCTAGGAGGAATGTATCTTAGAATACATTTTACCCACCAAACCCAAGAGAGCCAAAATCTCTCGTCACCATTCTTGTCAGAATTATGAGAATTACGTTACATTTAGTTAAGATTTAATTGGCTGCGGGGATTAATCTCGAAAAAATAACGTAAAATCCTTGACAAAAACAGCTAAATGAGTTAAGCAAAAATCTTTATCCTAGAACCACTAAACAAACATGAAACTATCTTGGAAAACGATTTTACTGTGGACATTGCCCGCCCTCGTGGTCGGTTTTTTCCTCTGGCAAGGCACTTTTGCCACAGCCACCAGTAATATCGGCAATAACACCGCCAGTACCCGCATGACCTACGGACGCTTTCTAGAATACCTAGACAGTGGTAGGGTTGTTAGCGTCGATCTCTACGAAGGGGGCAGAACCGCGATCGTACAGGCCCTAGATCCAGAACTAGAAAACCGAGTACAACGCCTACGGGTCGATTTACCTGCCAATTCCCCCGATTTAATCGCCCGTTTACGCGATTCTAAAATTAGTTTCGATGCTCACCCGATGCGGAATGACGGTGCTTGGTGGGGATTCCTCGGTAATCTACTTTTCCCCTTTTTGCTGATTGCCGCTCTCTTTTTCCTGTTCCGCCGTTCTAATAATATGCCAGGCGGCCCCGGTCAAGCGATGAGTTTTGGTAAATCAAAAGCCCGTTTCCAGATGGAAGCAAAAACCGGCATCACCTTTGATGATGTGGCAGGAATTGACGAAGCGAAGGAAGAATTACAGGAAGTCGTCACTTTCCTCAAACAACCGGAGAAATTTACCGCCGTCGGTGCCAAAATCCCCAAAGGAGTCCTGTTAGTTGGTCCTCCGGGTACGGGTAAAACCCTGTTAGCCAAAGCGATCGCCGGTGAAGCGGGTGTACCTTTCTTCAGCATTTCCGGTTCGGAATTTGTGGAAATGTTTGTCGGTGTCGGTGCTTCTCGCGTGCGCGACTTGTTCAAAAAAGCCAAGGAAAATGCTCCCTGTTTAATCTTTATCGATGAAATTGACGCGGTAGGTCGTCAACGGGGTGCCGGTATCGGTGGTGGTAACGATGAACGGGAACAAACCCTAAATCAATTATTGACAGAAATGGACGGTTTCGAGGGGAATACGGGAATTATCATCATTGCCGCCACTAACCGCCCCGATGTTCTCGATTCCGCTCTCATGCGTCCGGGCCGTTTTGATCGCCAAGTAACCGTGGATGCGCCCGATTTTAAAGGTCGTTTAGAGATTTTAGACGTTCATGCCCGTAATAAAAAGCTGGCCAACGACGTTTCCATCGAAGCGATCGCCCGTCGCACTCCGGGGTTCAGTGGAGCAGATTTAGCCAATTTACTCAACGAAGCGGCAATTTTAACCGCCCGTCGTCGTAAAGATGCCATTACCCTCCTAGAGATAGATGACGCGGTAGATCGCGTTATCGCCGGTATGGAAGGCACTCCTTTAGTCGATAGCAAGAGCAAGCGCCTAATCGCTTACCATGAAGTGGGTCATGCGATCGTGGGTACGCTCTTAAAAGATCACGATCCCGTCCAGAAAGTGACTCTGATTCCCCGGGGACAGGCCCAGGGTTTAACTTGGTTCACTCCCAACGAAGAACAGGGTTTAACCACGAAAGCGCAGTTAATGGCCCGGATTTCTGGTGCTTTAGGTGGTCGGGCAGCCGAGGAAGAAATCTTCGGCTATGATGAGGTGACTACCGGTGCCGGTGGCGATTTACAGCAAGTCTCTGATATGGCGCGTCAGATGGTGACTCGTTTCGGGATGAGCGATTTGGGTCCTTTGTCCCTAGAAAGTCAAGGGGGTGAAGTGTTCCTCGGTGGCGGTTTGATGACTCGTTCCGAGTATTCTGAGAAGGTCGCTACTCGCATCGATGATCAGGTGCGCTCGATCGTGGAACACTGCCATGAAATTTCTCGGCAAATTGTCCGCGATCATCGCGAAGTGATCGATCGAGTGGTGGACCTGCTGATCGAAAAAGAAACGATCAATGGGGAAGAATTCCGGCAAATTGTGGCTGAATACGCCTACGTTCCCGAAAAAGAACAGTTTGTACCACAGTTATAGGTTGATTTCAATCTATATGCGATCGGGTGGGTTAAGGCTCACCCGATTTTTTTATCCTAGTTAGGGCTTGCTGAATAAATGTGAAATGTAGGCAAGGTAAGAGTTTTGTGGCTTTTTTCGCGAAACAGGTGCAAGATTTTGAGAGAATCGTCGTTCAAAACCTTGCGTCTTCATCGGCCCGCGTCCTGTAGGGGCGAAGCATTCGGACAATCGCCTATCGGTGAAACCGTAGATTTTCTAACCGAATGCTTCGCCCGTACTTTTTGCCGCAAACCCTAGTTAAGGGTTCAAAAGCGGCAAAAATAAGGATTAAATTGCCTAAAATCTGTAAATAGACAATTTAATTGATTATCATTCATTCTTAATTCTCCTGACGACCGACTACTGGCTACTGACTCCTAACCCTAACAACAATTTTTGATTTTTACAATTAGTTATCATCATCATCGTCATCGTCTTTATTCTGGTCATTATCACCGTCTTTTTGCTGCTTTTCCCCGTCTTTATCGCTATCTTCGTCTTTTTGTGGCGATTCCACCGTGGTAGGGACATTTTTCGGTTCTTCGGCTTCTTTTCCTCCCTGACAAGCACCTAAAACCGTAGTCAAGGTTAACAGAATCAGCAAAACTAAGGATTTGATTTTCATGGTCTTTCTCCCCACTCGATCGATAAATATAACAATTTTAAGACTTTTGGGCGGTGGATAGCTTGGCTAATGCCAAGAAAGTGCATTCCCAGACTAAACGGGGTTGAACGTAGGCTAACAGCTGCCGGCGGGTTTTTTCCAAGATTTCTAAAATCGATCGCTCTCGTCGTCGTTGCCAATCCTCATACTGAAGATAACTCACATACCATAATTGGGTTTCCGTGTCAAGAGTTTGAGCAATAATTTTGGCTAATTCCAGTGCTTGGGAGAGTTTTAGGGGAAATTTGCTGAAAGATCGCGGTAAATCTTGGGGGAGACTGTCGAGAAATTCTAAAGCGGCGATCGCTTCTCCGGGGCTACCTTGAGCTAAACCGAGAATTGCCGGATAATTGAGAACGCGAGCTTGTCCGTTAGAGCGCAGGACTTGAGCGAGATTTTCTTCCGAAAGACGCTGAAAAGGGATGTGTTGACAGCGAGAAACGAGAGTCGGTAGTAAAGAGGAGGTACTGGGAGCAATCAGGATTAAAGTCGCTTTTCCCGGTTCCTCAAGCGTTTTTAAGAGCGCATTTGCCGCTGATTCTGTCATGGTGTCTGCTTCCTCGATCACCACCACAGAGCGGGCCGATTCCAGGGGAGGACGACTTAAAAAGTTAGTAATCTCGCGAATTTGTTCGATGCGGATTTGCGGGGGAGCTTTACGCTTGAGATTGCTTTCCTGTGCTTCTTTTGCGGTGAGCAGTTTGCCTTGGTGTTGATAAGTGGGTTCAATCCAGAGTAAATCGGGATGATTGCCCCCTAAAAAGCGTTTCAGGATTAATTCCCTTGTTTCCGGAGATCGATCTCTAGTTAACAAGTCTTGACAGAAACATTTTGCTGCTAGATTGCGTCCAATCCCCTTAGCGCCGGCGAATAAGTAAGCGGGAGCGATCGAATTGACTTCAAGCGCTCTTTGTAGTAGTTCAATGGCCTGATTTTGACCGATTAACCTTGACCAATTTATCATCTTTTCCCTGCCATGGCTCGCTATTGCTGTTCCTATTTTGTCGGGATTTCTCCTCATCAGACCGGGTTTTTATACGATGATATATTAAGTTTGGGTGAATTTGAAATCATCAAGCGCCGGACCGATGTCTTGCTTTTATCGGAAGTTCCTAACGATGCTTTCTTTCCCCAGTTAGTGAAAGTGGAATTGTTTATTCATCCTCCCACTAGCTCGGAACTTCAGATCGATTTATTGGTAAAAAATCATGAATTGCCCCTGAGAACTAATAATCGTTGTCGGCGATTTTTTGAATCTATTCACCAGATTATTACCAACAATTATCAAGGTCAATCCCTGACCAGAATTACCGCTTAACCCGATTTGTTCCTGTCTCCGTCAACTGACAAAGACAGGGACAAAATACCATCTTGGCTCTCTTGGGTAACGAACCACAAAGACACAGAGGACACAGAGATTGATCGCTCTTGTATCAGTGAAACTTATCACACAAAGAATAAGAGAGTCGCTCTTTTTGGTGCTTGATGGATTTATCGAGAAAAAATTGGTAATTGCTTTAATTTTCGCTTTCCTTCGTCGATGAGAGCGGAGGAAATTGACGACGTAAAAGCAAGGAATTACTCACTACCATAACCGAACTAAAAGCCATTAAAGCTGCCGCTAGGGCCGGACTGAAAGCTAGACCCCAACGGGGCAGTAATAAACCACCAGCAATGGGAATAGCAAAGGTATTATAACCCAAAGCCCAAAAAAGATTTTGTCGGATTTTTTGCCATGTGGCCAGACTTAAATGCAGAGATTGCACCACATCCTCTAGGCGATCGCTAATTAAAACGATCCCAGCCGTTTCCATGGCCACTTCCGTGCCACCGGCCAGAGCAATACCGATGTTAGCCTGTCCTAGTGCGGGAGCGTCATTGATACCATCCCCGACCATAGCCACGATTTTGCCCTCTTTTGTCTGTAGGTCGGCAATTAAGGCGGATTTTTCGGTGGGAGCAACTTCGGCATAAAATTGGCTAATACCCAAACTATTAGCGATCGCTGTCACCACTTCTTGGCGATCGCCACTGAGTAAAATCACCTCTAAACCGAGTTTTTGTAACTGATTCACGGTTGTTTGAGCATCGGGACGCAATCGGTCCTGAAAAGCGATCGCTCCGAGTAATTGTTCTTCCATCCCCAGATAAATCACCGTTTTACCCGCTTGTAAAAGCTCTTGAATCCCCCAGATAGTTTCATCAATTTTAATGCCGTTCTGCGCCAACCATTGCCGATTTCCTAGAACAATTTTCGACCCCTGCACCCTTGCCGAAACTCCCAATCCGGCGACAGTTTGAAAATCTTCCCCCGTCAGGTTAGTAGGAGGAGTAACCGCATCTAAAATCGCCCGAGCGAGGGGATGATTAGTACCACTCTCCACTACTGCGGCTAATTGTTGAATTTCCAGGGAATTAAGCTCAGAAAAACTCAAACAATCGGTAATTTCTGGATGACCTTGGCTGAGGGTTCCCGTTTTGTCAAAAACCACCGTTTGCAGTTGCGAGACGGTTTCCAAAACATCGCCCCCTTTAATTAAAATGCCCCGTTCGGCTGCTAAACTGGTTCCCACCAGTAGGGCCGTCGGTGTGGCTAAACCGAGAGCGCAGGGACAAGCGACCACAAGCACAGAAATCGCTAATTTTAGGGACAAAAGTAGGGGAGAAGTGGATTGAATCATCTCGTGGTGTCCTGTGGTTGACCCTAACACCTCTGGAAAGAGCCTAGTTCCCCAAAAATACCAAAAGAGCAGCACAATTAGGGCAATTATCATGACTCCGTAGGCAAAATAACCCGCTACCCGGTCCGCTATCTTCTGCACCGGGGCCTTGCGAGTTTGGGCTGATTCCACGGCTGCGATAATCTTAGCTAGGGTGGTATCGGTCCCCACCTGACGAGTTTGCACGGCGATCGCACCAGAGAGATTGAAACTGCCGGCAATGACTAGATCTCCCATTTCCTTGACCACCGGCAGCGATTCCCCCGTTAACAAAGCTTCATCTACCGTGGTTCTTCCCTGAATAATCTCCCCATCCACGGGAATTTTTTCTCCGGGTAAGACGCGCACCCATTCCCCGACGCGCAGCTGTTCCACGGGAATGGCCACGCCCACACGGTCATCTGTACTACCAATCAGGTGAGCCACTGCCGGTTGTAGGGAGGTAAGCGCTTCTAGGTCTGCGGCTGCGCGATGACGGGAATGCGCTTCTAGAGTCCGTCCGAGGAGAATAAACCCTAACAGCATGACCGGTTCATCGAAAAAGCACTCTAGACCGAGATTAGGGAAGATAAGAGCCAAACAACTGGCTATATAGGCGCTACCTGTGCCTAAACTAACGAGAGTGTTCATATTTGGCATTCCGTGCCGTAATCCCCGCCAACCATCGATGAAAATATCGCGGCCGGGGAATAAAATGGCTAGGGTGGCTAAAGTCCAGTGAAAAGCAATACTTTGAAAGATGGGGATTTCTGGTCCCCCGATGTGGTGTAAGTGACCAATCAGGGAAAAAACCAGTAAAAAACAAGCGATCGCTAATCGGTATAATTGTTGTTGCCGTTCTTTTTGTTGGTTTTGCAGCCGTTGATTTTGTTGAGAAAGGGGAGTCGATGAGCTGCGCGGTTGGGTGGGGAATCCAATCGCGGTTAATTTTGCGGCTAACTGCTCTGGTGCGATCGCATCCGGTTGGTATTCAATCACGGCAATTTCCGTGATTAGATTAACTTGGGCCGATTTTACCCCTTGATTTTGGCTGAGTTGTCTTTCTACGGCACTCACACAGCCGGCGCATTTCATGCCTTTTACGTCTAGAGTAGCGGTTTTTAGTCCAGTTTCGGCGGCTAGGATCATGGAAAAAGTAGGCAAGGATGGTCTTTACTTCTATCCTAGAAATTCTCGGCCGATTTTTAAACTATTTTGGCGATCTCTTCCCGATCCATACTATTAGGGGGGCAGCTATCAATGATGCGGGAAAAACTAATAGCAAACTGTACTACAAATCCGTCAGTAAACAGGCGCATGACTTCCCGGATTCTGTCATCGGCAAATGGGGTAAAATCCACTTGAGCGCAATGTTAGACCGCCTTCTATGGTAATTATGCCCAAATTGAGAGGATTAAACCGCACGGTGCGGTATTGAGTTTTATTTACGGGGTATTAGACCGATGGCAGCGCGATAGTTTAGGATGGAGAAAGGTGCTAGACCGCAGAGAGCGGTGTGATTAAAGTTAGGAGTTCATCATGCATGTGTTTATTGACACCAATATTCTGTTGAATTTCTTTCACTTCTCGAAAGATGAGTTGGATGCACTCAATAACGTGTTTGCCTCTCATGAGCATGGTGCCGCGAGTGTCCACCTGACGGCGCAGGTATGCCAGGAGTTCAAGCGAAACCGTGAGAACAAAATCAAGGACGCGTTGAAGAGATTCAAGGAAGTCAAATTCTCTGCCCAGCTTCCCTCGTTCATGAAGGGGTATGAGGAGTACAACGCAATCATAAGGCTGAGTGCAGAGTTGCAGCAGCTATCCAAATCAATTATGGAAAAGGCGGAGGCAGACATTGCCTCGCGTAATTTGCAGGCAGACCGCCTAATCAAAGACATATTCACCAAATCGGCAATCATTGAGACGACGCCAGATATTTTTTCAGTTGCCAGCATGCGAATGGCGATTGGTAATCCGCCGGGAAAGAATGGCTCGATTGGCGACGCAATAAATTGGACGGTTCTTCTTCAGTCCGTGCCCGAAGAAGAAGACCTTCACGTCATTAGTGAAGATGGAGACTATTACTCGTCAATCAACGAAGATGCCGCGCATCCGTTCTTAGAAGAGGAATGGAAGGAAAAGAAGAAATCTACCCTTCGCGTGTATAGAACCCTTTCGGGATTCATAAGGGAACACTTCGATGGCGTGGCCTTTTCTTTCGACAAAACCAAAGAAGCCTTGATCGAAAGTTTGTTTTCATCGAGTTCATTTGCTTCTACTCACCACCTTGTTGGCAAGTTGGAGGCCTATTCGTACTTCTCGCTCAAGGAAGTCGAGAAGATACTGTCCGCAGTAACAGATAACAATCAATTTGGATGGATTGTGACCGACTCCGACGTTTCCGATTTCCTTAATCGTGTCGCCGTACCGCTGCTTGATGGGCTTTCTGACCCAGAGCACAAAGATATCGTCGAGAAAGTCATCGAAGAACAAGTTCAGCGAGCGGCGAAAAATCCCTAATATCCCGCTCCAGTGCGATCGCCGATCTTGTGGGGTGCGTTAACGAAGTGTAACGTACCGATGATGTTTTGCAGGTTTATGCCGACAATTTTATGGGTTGCTCTAGAACCGGAAAATTCTGAATTATCTGTGGGAGTGTAATCCCATAGTAAAATGCTTTATAAAAGCTCAACAAATTCGTCAACGCTCAAGCCGACTTGCCGAATAATTGCGCGTAAAGTACCTCGATCTAGTTCTTGATGATCTGGTACCGAGACTGTTGTTTTGGGAGCTTCACGTACTAAAATCATGTGACTTCCACGCTGACGCTCTACGGCAAAGCCTATTTGCTCAAGTGCTTTTACACATTCTGCGCCTGAGATAACAGGTAATTTACTCATACCAGAATGACCTCAACCGTATCATTGGGAACAGGTTCACCCCGATCCTGTAAAACTTCGATATACAGAGCGATTGCCTCTTCAATATTGGCTAGAGCCTCCTCACGAGTTTTTCCCTGGCTAATACATCCTGGCAAACTAGGAACTTCGACAACAAAGTAACTATCCTCACCAGGATAGAGAAGTACTTTACGGCTGGATTCAGCTTGTGGTTTAACCATAATCATTGCTCGATAACTATTTGGTTGTTTCATTCAAATATTAACATTTTATGTTCTAGAACCAGTGTGATGCCGAAGGCACTGCGTAGCAGCACGCCGCTCTTGTAGGGTGCGTTAACGAAGTGTAACGGTGCGATTCGTTTCTAGGGGAATAAATAGCCTAGTGGACTGTTTCAGCTAAAATAGGGCAATAGATTTTGGCTTAAAGTCTTAGATTATAGAATTTATAGCATTTTTCTAATACACCAAATTAGCTGAAACAGTCCACTAGAGTGCTGATAAAACAGCATAACTGACAAAAAGGATGTAGGTGAAAGACCTACCCTGTAAGGGACACAGTGACTCCCGACCTGCCCCCAGTGACTGGACTCGGAAATCTAGAGGCTGAAGCGGGGAACAAGGACGCAATCAGAGCCAAAACAGATAGGCGCAAGGAGCGTTAACGGGGAGTATGATCGCCGCTCTTGTAGTGGACTGTTTCAGCTAAAATAGGGCAATAGCTCGAACAAGCAGAGGAGATCAATCATGGGAAGAGGTCGGCGAGATAAAGTCAATCTAACAGAGGAACAAAGAGAAAACCTCGAACAAATCAGTCGTAATGGCTATGCACCGGCTAAAAAAATTCTCCATGCTCGGATTTTGCTGATGTGTGACGAGGGAGAACAGGCGAAAAGAAAATGGACAGATGAAGAAATAGCCGAAGCTTTAGAGGTCCATAGAAACACAGTGGGACGTATTCGTCAAAGATTTCTTCAAAAAGGCGAAAAACCAGCATTAGAACGGAAATTGAGAAAAACTCCCCCCACTCCGGCAAAAGTTGATGGAGCCGCCGCCGCCCAAATCATTGCCCTGTGCTGTTCGGAGCCACCATCTGGCCGAGCCGAGTGGACAATCCGACTATTAACCTCGGAACTCAAACAAAGACAAATTATCACCGAGATTTCCAGTCCAACGGTGTGGCGTACTCTAAAAAAAACCAATTACGCCCTTGGAAAACCCAAAGATACTGTATTCCGGAACAGGATTTAGCCCGATTTGTTGCCCAGATGGAAGTTGTCCTTGACCTGTATGGCACTCAGCCATCAGAAGAAGAACCGTTAATCGCGATGGATGAGGCATCAAAGCAACTACTTGGAGAAGTTTACCCCCCGATACCCATGCAACCTGGACAAGATAAAAAAGAAGACTATCACTATAGTCGTGAAGGGGTTCAAGCCTTGTTCATGTTTTTTGACCCCCATCGAGGATGGAGACGGGTGAGTAACCGAGATAGTCGAACCCGAATAGATTGGGCAGAAGAAATTCGTCAATTATTGGATGTGGACTATCCAAAGGCTCGAAAAGTCAAGCTCGTCTGTGATAATCTGAACACTCATAACATAGCCTCGCTTTATGAAGCATTTCCAGCACCCGTCGCTCATCGTTTAGCTAGAAGACTGGAAATTTATTACACACCTCGTAATGGTAGCTGGTTAAATGTAGCCGAAACTGAACTAAGCGTCTTATCGAGGCAATGTTTAGATAGAAGGATTTCTAGCAAGGAAGAACTGAAAAGGGAGATAGAAACATGGCAAAAAGAACGTAATCAGACTGCATCTACAGTAATATGGACGTTTACGACCAGCGATGCTAGGGTCAAGCTGAAACATCTTTATCCTGTGTTTGAGGAGGAGGAATCGGGAGAATCTATTGCACCAAATTAGCTGAAACAGTCCAGTATGGTGTGTTAATGAAATGTAACGCACCTTATCTAATGTTCAAAATTCCTGCGTTAGGCTGACGCTAAAACCCCATACATCATATCGATCGTCAAGATTAAGTGATTGCCAAAGCGATCGGGTATAACACAACGTTGCACCTGACTTAATAAAGCAACGGCTTTCTAAACCTATGACCATCCGGTTCTACGACTATAAATGCTCCTGCTAGTTCCACTTCGGAGTAATTTTTGATGATTTGCGCTAATTCCCCATGAACTGCATTAACTGTCGTGGGTAATACCCGAAGGTAAATAACTCCAGTTCCAACTGCTCTGACAAAAACAAGATTCCCGTAATCCCTATCTCGTGTGACGAGGATACGATTTTCTTGCTGAGATGTCCTAAGTATTTCTTCATCACTAGCTTGTGATAGACCAAGCTGAGCAACAAGAACCACATCATGTCCGGCATCAATCAGAAATCTCGCAGTGATTGCGTAAACGTCTTGATCGAGAAGAAATTTCATTATTAAGCCGACACGAGTTTAATGTCTTCAGCCGCTACTAAAGCGATAGCATATTGCAGACAAGCACGAATGTCTTCAATTTGTAAATCAGGGTAATAATCCTGAATAATTATACTGAAAGAGAGTCCCTCATTTAGCAACTCAAGAACACTCTGCACAGTGATGCGCGTCCCTTCTATGCAGGGCTTCCCAAAATGAATTTGAGGGTTAACAGAAATTTTATACATTGTTGTCACCTAGTCGTAAGATGCCTTTATTTTAGATCACATTGCACAAAAAAAGCCGTATAACTTGGCCGTTATGCCGACCAGCGAGTCAAGTGCGATCGTTCCGATCGTAGGGTGCGTTGGTGCGATCGCTGATCTGGTAGGGTGCGTTAATGAAATGTAACGCACTAATTCCCTCGCAAACCCTCAAAATAAAGCTCAAATGCGATAGAGTGAGGGACAAATAAAATTCAGAAAGTGCTGTGAGGGAAACCGTCTATATTGAAACCAGCGTTATTGGTTATATGACAGCCAGATCGACCAAAAACTTGGTTATTGCTGGGAATATCGAAACGACAAGGGACTGGTGGCAAAATCGCCGTAATGATTTTGTTCTCTATATTTCACAGGTTGTTTTAGATGAAGTCGCTAAGGGAGATACAGAGATTGCTTTGAAAAGGTTAGAAATTGTCAATGAAATGCCTTTGGTTGAACTCAATCAAGCTGTACGCAACTTGGCAGCCCAGTTTCTTATACGAAGCAACCTTCCTGCCAAAGCTTCTGATGATGCGGTTCACATTGCTGCGGCGACTGTCCACGGGCTAGATTACTTGTTAACATGGAACTGTAAACATATTGCCAACGCTCAAATTCAGAGGAAGTTGGCAGAGCTCAGTCTTGATTTGGGATACGAGTTACCCATAATTTGTACTCCTTACGAACTTTTAGGAGATTATAACGATGTGGCAAGATGACATTTTAGATGAAATTCATAAATTTCGAGAAGAACACGCTAAATCCTTTAACTACGATTTGGATGCAATGTTTGTAGATTGGCAAAAAAGACAAGCAGAAAGTGGCAGGCAGGTAGTCAGCTTACCACCAAAGCAAGGTCTAACAAGTCGTTGGAGCCGACCAAAACAGGATGAACCACAAGAATCTCAAATCTAATCGTGGCGGCTCAACTTAGCCGTTATGCCGACCAGCGAGTCAAGTGCGATCGTTCCGATTGTAGCGATCGCCAATCTTGTAGGGTGCGTTCCCTAATGCGGGATTTTTGAGAACGCACCATGCACATTGATTGAAGCTGTGAGGTTAGGTGCGGTGCCGCTCTTGTGGGCCCAGTTGAGGAATGTTAGGGAAGATTGCCAATGTTTAGGTTAAAATAGAGGGGCAAAAGTTGCCACAGGGTCGGTTCAATGACAGTTCGACAACCCCGCTACAGCAAAGAAGAATTTGCCCGACGTGGACACGAAGTCTATGAGTCTCAGGTACGCTCCCAAATCGAGGAAGGGAATCATGGGAAGATTGTAGCAATAGACATCGAAACAGGGGCTTTTGAAGTGGCTGACGACAGCCTAACAGCTGCTAAACAACTGTTAATACGTTTTCCTGATGCACAAATATTTGGTATTCGCATTGGACATCGTGCCGTCCATCGTTTTGGCTTTCCTTCCCCCAGTGTGTCGCCATGATGATGGGGAGCGTCAATTCGCGCCGAGAAGCAATTATTCAATTCGTAGTTCTAGGCGAAAATCACTAGAGGCAAGCGATTAAAGCACTTATTGACACTGGTTACAGTGGATTTCTCACGTTGCCTTCCGCTATCATTACAACACTAGGATTAACGTGGTATATGCAAGAAGAGGGAATCTTGGACGATGGAAGCCTCTGTATGTTTAACGTATTTGAGACAACTGTGATCTGGGATGGTCAGATCAAATCTATTGAAATCAATGAGTCAGAGACAGATCCATTAGTTGGTATGGGTTTACTTGATGGCTATGAGTTGAATATTCAGGGTTTTGCTGGGGGATTAGTGACAATTAAACCTTTGTCATAGTCCCTAGTTAGAAAAATGTCTAACAAATCACTGCACCCGACTCTATGATTAGACTATTTATACCAAATTTCTAAATTCCTGACAGTGCGATGCCGAAGGCACTGCATAGCAGTACGCCGGTGGGGTGCGTTAATAAAATGTAAAGCATCTTTTTCTGTGGCATGATCAGTTCGACAACCGACAATCTATAATCATTTCAGATAAGTCTGATAGATTCTAGACCAGTTAAACTCTTATGGACTCTGGCATTGATATTCTCAATCTTAATTGAAATAACTATACGAATTGCAGTGCAGACAATAGCTTACTGGAAAAACCCTGCGCTACTATTAGAACTAGAGGCGATCATTTTGAGAGCGACTGAGCCACCGTATAATGTTCAAATTCCTATGGAGTCCTAACCCATGCAAGCGAAACTTTCAGAGCAAATCTCGTCCACTGATGCAGAAATTATTTTAAGACGCTTACCAGACTGGATTCAGGATGCTTTGATTGCTCGCGCTACTGAAATTGATTATCCCGTTGAAGCGATTCTTGAGATGGCGATCGCCAGTTTTTTAGACACAGAAGCATTAAGTTTTGCCGACTGTAAGCTAGGGCGAGGTCGATAAGTGCAGTCGCTATCGCTGTAGGGTGCGTCCCCTAATGCAAGTCCTACGGCGTTGTCAAATCGAAAGATGATCCGAATCAGCTGGGAACTGAAATTACTTTGATAGCAAGGATTGCACTGCATCTTTCCTATTCTGATCTGACAACGCCAAACTCCATTTACTCTGCGTAGGCAAATAACTTTTCTTTTTCTCTAAAGTTCACAGGGGGAGTAAAATGAAAGATTTCTTTGATGTCTTTATATCCTATGGACGGGCTGATAGTAAAGCTTTTGCTATTAAGCTTAATCAAAGGTTGACTGCACAAGGCTTAAACGTCTGGTTCGACGAAGAAGATATTCCCTTGGCTGTGGACTATCAAGAACAGATTAATGATGGCATCGAGAGGACACATAACTTTATTTTTATTATCGCCCCTCATTCGGTTAATTCGCAATATTGCCTGAAAGAAATTAATCTAGCGATTAAGTACAACAAGCGGATTATTCCTCTGCTTCATGTTGAACAAATTAGCCAAGAAACTTGGCGGCAAAGAAATCTGGATGAAACTGAAGCTGACTGGCAAGGATATCAAGCCGAGGGAAGGCATTCTAGTTTTCCGAATATGCACCCAGCGATCAGCAAAATTAACTGGATCTATTTCCGAGAAGAAATTGATGATTTTGAAAGCTCTTTTACTGGTTTGATCGGCGCGATTGATCAGCAGCAACACTATGTCGAGAAGCACAGTATTTTTTTAGTTAAAGCCTTAAATTGGTTAAGGAATCAGAAGCAAACTAATTATCTGTTAGTTGGCGAAGAGAGACAGGCAGCAGAAAAGTGGTTAAAACATAGATTTACTGAGGAACAGCCGCCTTGCTTGCCCACGGACTTACACTGCGAATTTATTAGCGAAAGTAGTAAAAATGCTAATAATTTGATGACACAGGTTTTCCTGTCATCGTCAGAAAAAGATAATCCCATCAAGGAGAAAATTCGCAAGACTCTGATGCGCGAAGGCTTTACCGTCTGGACTAATCAGACAGATATTAAAACGGGAACTGCCTTTCAGGAGCAAATTAATAAAGGTATTGAAGGGGCGGATAACTTTGTTTATTTAATATCTCCAGAAGCCCTAAAATCACATTACTGTTATCTAGAAATTGCTCACGCTTTTGCTACCAACAAACGCATTATTCCTCTGCTGATTGAAAAGACCGATATTGAGTTAATCCCCTCCCAGTTACAGAAATTACAATTTATTGACTTAACTGAATATCAAGATCAGGACAAATATCGCAGTAATATCGATAAATTATTGAAGGAATTAAACAGTGATGTTGCTTATTATGAAAGTCATAAAGTGCTGTTAGTCAAAGCCTTGAAATGGCAGCAGCAAACCCACAACCCTAGTGTCCTATTGCGGGGTTATAATCTTCAACATTTTGAAGCTTGGCTGAAGGTAGCTAAACAGCGAAAAGAATCCCCTCCCCTACCGCTACAGGAAGAATTTATTATCGCTAGTCTCAATCAACATAAACCATCTTCTTTAGAAGTTTTTATCTCTTATTCTCGTGCCGATTCAGATTTAGCAAGAAGATTAAATGAGGCTCTGACTTCACTCGGTAAGCTCACTTGGTTCGATCAAGAAAATATCGCTTCGGGAGAAGACTTTCGGCGAGAAATTTATCAAGGCATTGAAATTTCCGACAACTTTGTATTTATCATTTCTCCCAAATCAATCAATTCACCTTATTGTTCTGATGAGGTGGAATATGCCAAAAAATTAAATAAGCGAATTATCACGATCTTACACCAAAAAGTTGCAGCCAAAGATTTGCCCGCTGCCTTAGCTAGTGTTCAGTGGCTTGATTTTAGTCAGCATGGCGGCGACTTCCTGACCAATTTTACTCAGTTAGTTAGAACCATACATACAGACAGAGATCACGTTCATAATCATAGCAAATGGTTACAGAGAGCAAAAGCATGGGAAAATAGCCAAAAAAGTGCTGACTTACTACTCCGAGGCAGTGAATTTGTCCTCGCTCAAACTTGGTTAAAGAAAATTGAGGAACAAAATAAACAACCACCAGCAACCGAGTTACATAAGGAATTTATTCAAGCTAGTCAGACAGCCATTGAAGCGGCGGAAACAGCAGAAAAAGAACGACAACAACATTTACTCAAGCTTCAGCAAGAACGAACCCAAGAGGTAGAAAAACGCCTAGAACAAGAGAAAAAAAATGCCAGACGGCAAAAGCAGTGGTTAGTCGTCGTCAGTTTATTCGGGGCGGTGGCGACTTGCTTGGGTTTTTTTGCCGCCTCAGAGTATCGCCAAGCAGCCATTAGCGAGATTGTCGCCGTCAATCGAACCAGTCAAGCTTCCTTTGCCTTAAACAAACAATTGGAAGCGTTGACAGCAGCTATGAAGGCCCAGCGGCTAGGAACAGATCTAGAGCAAAGACCTTTCGTTAATCTACCGCCCAAGCTGAAAAATAATCTGAAAGAGATGCTCAAGATAGCTCTCTATGGCATCAAACAAACCAATATCTTCTCAGGACATGATGGTAGTGTTTTCGGAGTCAAATTTAGTCCCGATGGTGCAATCATTGCCTCCGCCAGTGCAGATAACAGGATCAAACTCTGGAAAAGAAACGGGAGTTTATTAGCGACTCTTGGTGAAAAGCGTGGTGGACACAAAGGGGCAGTAAATGCAGTGGCTTTCAGCCCCGACGGGCAACTGCTCGCCTCCGCCAGTGTGGATAACACGATTAAACTCTGGCAGCGCGATGGAACCTTAGAGAAAACTATTCAAGGGGATAAACATGGCGTAAATTCAGTGGTTTTCAGCCCTGACGGTCAGTGGATTGCTTCAGGTGGTAACGATACAACCGTTAAACTCTGGAAACGAGACGGGACTCTATTGAGGACATTGGCAGGACATCAGGATACAGTTAAAGCAGTCGCTTTCAGCCCTGACGGTCAGTGGATTGTTTCAGGTAGTAACGATAAAACCATCAAGCTCTGGAAACGAGACGGGACTCTATTGAGGACATTGGCAGGACATCAGGATATAGTTAGGGCAGTGGCTTTCAGCCCTGACGGTCAGTGGATTGCTTCAGGAAGTTATGACAACACGCTCAAACTCTGGAAGCTAGACGGTACCTCGCCGACTATCACTTTTAGCGGCCATGAAGCCTCTGTTTACGGGCTGACTTTTACCCCAGATGGTCAGCAAATCGTTTCAGGAAGTTATGACAGAACAGTCAGACTCTGGAAACTTGACGGCACTTTATTGATGACTCTCCGGGGACATAGCGATGCAGTTAATACGGTTGATGTCCGTAACTACGGTAAAAATCTCGAAATTGCCTCGGGGAGTGACGACAACGAGGTGAGACTCTGGAGACCTTACAGTAAATTAGTGACCACCCTTTTTGGCCATAGTGATGTGGTGTCGGCTGTCGATTTGAGTGGTGATCTAATTGTCTCAGGAAGTGGGGATAAAACGCTTAAACTCTGGAAGCCAGACGGGACATTATTGAGTACACTGGCAGGACATAAAGATTCAGTTAGCACTGTCAAGATTAGTCCTAATGGTCAATTTATTGTTTCAGGAAGTCCAGACGGAAAGGTAAAAATCTGGGGGCTAGATGGTGAATTACTCAATACCCTGAAAGGAGGCACTGGTGATGTTAACGACCTAGCAATTAGTCCCAACGGTAAGTTAATTGTCTCAGGAAGTCATCACAAAACACTCAAAATCTGGGGGCTAGATGGTAAGTTGCTCAATACCCTCAGAGGACACATTGATGCTGTCGAGACAGTGGCGATTAGCCCAGATGGTAAGTTTATTGCTTCTGGAAGTGCCGATAATAGGATCAAAATCTGGCGGCTAGATGACCATGGCACTGTGCTAAGTATTCTGACTCTCAAAGAACATCAAAGTCCCGTTTTAGCGATTGATTTCAGCCCAGACGGTCGAATGCTCGTTTCTGGAAGTGGCGACAATACTATCAAACTCTGGAAGACTGATGAAAAGGGACAATGGCTTCCTTCCTCTGTTAAAACCATCGAAGGGCATTCTAATTCAGTGTTGGACGTTAAATTTAGCCCCGACGGACAACAAATTGCTGCGGCTAGTGCTGATGATACCATTAGAATTTGGCAACTTGACGGTACTTTAGTGAATATGCTGCCGGGGTTTGGGGCTGATGTTAACGCCATTCATTTTAGCCGAGATGGTGAAACTCTTATCTCCGGGAGCAGCAACAAAACAATAATTATTTGGGATTTGGCTCGCCATGTAACACCTAAAGATATCCAAAGATACGCTTGCAAGTGGTTAAAGGATTATTTACAGCATAACTCTGAGGTGACAGAGAGCGATCGCCGTCTTTGTGATCGGATTCTCGACAAAGATTATTGAAATAAAATAAGGTTAAGTCAAAATGCAAACTCAAACCAATCCTTGGCAAAAACGAATCTTTAGACTGTCCCTGACTCTCTGCGTTATCAGTTTCTTGTCGGCCACCTTCACCATTTATGCTTACTGGCGGGAGAAAAATCAAACCAGGGAAACAGCGAAAAATAATGCTCGACAAGAAGCTATCCGCGCCGCTAAAGAAATCGATAACCAGCTTCGTAAACTCCAGGATAGTGCCAATTCTATCGCCCACGATATCAGTCAGGGTAAACTTAAAGATCAACAGTTGCTTGAGCGATTAAAAAGCACGATAGAACAAAATCCCAATTGGTTCGGATTAGGTGTAGCTTATGCTCCCTATACTTACAAACCCCAGATGCGTCTGTATGCTCCCTACTACATCAGAAAACAGGGTAAACTGCAATTACTGCAACTGGAATCTTTTTACGATTATACTCAACCCAGAAAGGGTGATTGGTATATCCAGTCCTTAGCCTCCGGTTCAGTTTGGTTAGAACCTCATTTTGGAGCGGCAACTAACACTTTACTCGCAGCATTTAGCACTCCTTTTTATCGCCTTAATCCAAAAACCAAAAAAAATATTCCTTCTGGGGTAGTCTTCGCCAACTATTCTCTAGATGGGTTAAAAAACTTAATGAACTCCCTCAAACTAGGTAAGACTGGCTACGGATTTATCCTATCTAAAAAAGGAACTTTTATCTATAGTCATAGAGAAGATTGGGTTAAAGAGCAAAAAACCATCTTTCAAATAATTTCTCAAGCGTATAAACCAGAAAAATTGCGAGTTCCAGCCCAAAAAGCTCTCAAAGGCTCTAAGATTGAAATGGATTTTAACGATCCCTTAACGGGACAATCTAGCTGGATATTTTTTGAACCTATTCCTACTACGGGTTGGACATTAAGTGCTGTCTTCATTCAAGATGAAATTTTATTAAACACCAAGAGCTTACATCACAAACTGCTGCTGATTAACTTACAAATAATTAGCTTTTTCTTTTTTCTATTTATCCTAATCTTTCGCGCTTACAAAGGCAGTGTTCGCAGTCTTTGGTCTGTCTCGTCTTCCACTTCTGTTGTCTTGCTGGCGGGAATCGGATTTATCTGGTATCTGCAAATCTCTGAACATAAAATCGAACAGAAAAACAATATAGTGCTTCTGAAAAAAGCGGGTTTAAATAAATTTTTGCAATCTCGTAAATCCGAAAATCCTCAAGACTCCCCTCTTTATATTCCCACAGGAGTTTTTGTGCAGTCTCTAGAATTTCAAGATGCTAATGATGTGTTTGTCACGGGCTATATTTGGCAAAAATATGATAAGAACATCCCTCAAACCGTCAGTCGGGGTTTTATCCTTCCCGAAGCAGTTGATCCCAATGTAACCGAGATTCATCGTCATCAAGACCAAAATTTTGAAGTGATTGTCTGGTATTTTGAAGCTAAACTCCGGGAAAATTTTGATTATTCTAAATATCCCTTTGATGTTAAGGATGTCTGGATTCGCATCTGGCCCAAAGACTTCTACAAAAATATCATCCTCACCCCAGATTTTGATGCCTACGATTTGATGATTCCTACTTCTCTACCCGGTTTAGAAGAAGATTTTGTTTTGCCAGGTTGGAATCTAGAGAGTAGTTTTTTCCAGTACAAACTCAATAACTATAATACCAATTTTGGCATTAATAGCTATATCGGCCAGGACAATTTTCCCGAACTCTATTTTACGGTTATTCTCCAACGAAATTTTATCAATATACTGATCAGCAATATGATGATAATTATTGTTGTATTATTATTGCTTTTTTGTATTCAAATACTGATCATCAAACATAAAGAGAGCGGTGAAAATCAAGATTTTACCGCTTTAGAGATCGTTTCCGCTTGTGGGGCTTTTCTTTTTATTATCATTATCGATCAGATTAATCTCAGACAAAAAATTGTCACAGCAGGTATTATTTATTTAGATTATTTCTATTTCATACTATATATAATGATCATTTTAGTGGCAATTAATGCCATCCTTTTTGCTTCTAACATCAAACTTGATTGGATTCATTATAAAAACAACTTAATCCCAAAGCTACTTTATTGGCCAACTAATCTGGCACTGTTACTGTTGGTAACTATGTTAGTTTTTTAGGCTCTTACCTTTTTACATACTAGGTTGAGAAGAACCCTTTTTTAACAAAAAATGGCTAGGGATTCAATCTCACTAAAATAAGTTATGATCAATCTTGCTTGAGTCAGAAAGATTAATATGCCCAGTCAAGAAATTATTGACCAGAAAAATTCTGCCGCCAACGCCGAACAAGTTTCTGAGTCCAACCTAGAGCTAGTTCCCCAACCGAAACAAGAGCATGATACCGCTGCCAGCCCCCAGGGGTTGCCCCATGCCTTCGTCGTCATGCCCTTTGGTAAGAAAAAAGGGCCAGACGACCGCTGGATAGATTTTAATAGCATCTATCAAGACTTAATTAAACCAGCCTTAATCGAAGCTGGATTTGAGCCGTTTCGAGCCGATGAAGAAAGCGTCAGCGGCGATATCCTCACCGATATGTTTCAGGAACTATTGCTGGCGGATCTGGTAATTGCTGACCTCAGCATTGATAATGCCAACGTTTTTTATGAGTTAGGAGTGCGCCACGCCCTACGCAAGCGGGGACTAATTCATATCCAGTCGGGCCGAGGTTATCTGCCCTTCGATATTTTTAACGTCCGCACTCTCCCCTACCATTGTGACGAGAATGGCCGACCCGATCGCCAATACCTGGAAAGAGACAAACAGGCGATCGCTAAAATGGCTCGCGCTACCTGGGAATCAGACCCTCATCGCATTCACAGCCCCATTTTCAATTTACTCGACGGCTTGGAAGAACCCGATCGCCGGTCCCTGCAAACCCCCCTAGCCATTGGCTACTGGGATGAGTACAACAATTGGCGGAAACGGGTAGTGATCGCCCAACGCCAAGATCGCATTGGTGACGTGTTGCTGTTGATCGAAGAAGTGAGCAACCCCCTAATAAAATGCGAGGCGATCGCTGAAGCGGGGAAAGCCTTAAGAAATCTAGGAAATTATCAACTTGCGCTGCAGCAATATCGCAACGGACTGACACTGCAGCCGAAAAACGCCGAATTCCGGCGCGAGGAAGCCTTTCACCTGAGCCGACTGAAGCGATATGATGAGGCAGTGGTGCAATTGGAGTCATTGCTGCGGGATGAACCGGCCAATATAGATGCCATTTCCTACTTAGCTCGCATTTACAAGGAAATGTGGAAGGAGCGATGGGTCGGCATCTGCAATGAAGCGGAGCGCCTCCAAACAGCTGACGAATCGGCCCACTTACTACAAAAAGCGATTGAGACTTACCTGCAAGCCTACCGCCTCGATCAGAATCATTACTATTCTGGCATCAACGCCCTGACTCTATCTGCCGTCTTCAAGTATTTAGCCAGGCATGGTAGGGACGGCGATCCAGAAGAGAAAGCGATCAAAGAGCAATTGCCGGCGCTGTCTGGAGCGGTTAAATTTAGTCTGGAAAGTGCCGCTATCAAGGATAACAACGATGTTTGGGTCTTCCTCTCCCTCGGCGATCTGGCCATCTGTACCGCCAGCAACCCGCAACAGGCGGCCAGAGCCTATAAAAGGGCGCTGAACCGGCTCTGGAACAATCAATTTGCGCTAATCTCCACCCTAGAACAATTGAAACTTTTAGAATCTCTGAATTTCCGCCTTGAATACGTCAAGTCGGGCCTCGATGTTCTCGAGGCAGAATTGCAGAGAATAGAACATCAAGAAGCCGCGATCGCAGCCCAGACAGTGAAGAAACCTCCGCAAGTTTTTCTCTTCTCCGGCCACATGATTGACAAGCTAGACCGGCCGCGGCCTCGGTTTCCCTCGGCCATGGCAACCGAGGCGCAACAAAAAATTAAGGAAGTACTCGATAAGCTGCAAGCTGATGCCAAGGATCTGGCGATCGTGGCGGGACTCGCTTGTGGGGGCGATATCCTGTTTCTAGAAGCCTGTTTAGAGCGCCAGATGAAAGTCGAGGTCTATCTGCCCTTTGAATCGGCTCAATTTATTGAAGAGTCGGTCAGCTTTGCCGGCGATGATTGGGTAGAGCGTTTCTATAGGATTAAGAATCATCCCCAGGTCGCGCTCAACCTACAACCGGAACGAATCGGATCGGTCCCGCAAGGAAGCAATTCCTTTGAGCGCAACAATCGTTGGGCGCTCTATTCCAGTTTGATCTACGGAATCGATCGGGTGCGGTTGATTGTCCTCTGGGATGGCAAAGGCGGTGATGGACGTGGCGGGACTGGTGATATGGTCAAGCAAGTACGTCAATTGGGGGGGATCGTCGAGCATCTAGATACAACTAAGTTTGATTATTGGAAAGCTCAAGGAGCGGGAATCGGAAATCGGGAAACTTGAGAAACCAGAGCCGAAATTTTTTTCTACTAACTGATTAAAAGTACAAATATTATGCCAAAAAAGTCCAAACTTTATCGTGAGCAGTTCAAGCAAGAAATCTGTGCTTTGATCGAGCAGATTGACTTGCCAGATTTACAGAAGCAGTTCATGAAAGCCCGCTGGCTCGATCAATTACTGTGGCTAGAAGGCCGGGCCCAGACAACTCGCAACCAATACTATTTTCTCCGACTGCTCACAATTATTGGGGGGGTGATCGTTCCAGCCTTGGTCAGTCTTAATATCAACGCCAATGATGTTAAAGTAGTAGTCAGTTGGCTCGCCTTTGGCTTAAGTCAGGTGGTTGCTATCAGTGCTGCCGTTGAAGAGTTCTTTCATTATGGCGAACGCTATCGCCACTATCGCAACACGGCCGAGGCGATGAAAATTGAGGGCTGGCAATTTCTCCAGTTGAGTGGTTCTTATCGCCATGCCCAAAGTTACGCCGAAGTCTATCCTGATTTTGCTCAACGGGTAGAAAACATTATCCAGCGCGATGTGGAAGGGTATTTCAGCAAGGTTGTACAGGAGAAAGAAAAGCCAAAACAGCAAGCAGAAATCGCTAAAACACCACCTCAGTAACAAGACAAGGAAGATTTAACGATGGGAGTGTCAATTAGGTCGATTTCTCCACCAGAAAACTTTTTAGTCCTGAGATAATATTAGGCAGAGGTCTGATACCAAATCCTGTTTAAAAAGTATAGGATAGTGGGGAGCGGGGAGCAGGGAGAAACAATCCATAACTTGAGAGTTAATCAGATTGTTAAAAACAGATTTGGTATCACACTAAATCCGTTGAGTATAGGCTAACGTCAGTTCGGGATAAGGGTGGAAAGAAAAGGCGGGGGCTAGTAAGCTGAAAAATATATAGGGTTTGCTGAAAAAGCTTTTCCTAGGGGCAGGGTGTGGGGTGTGGGGTTTTACCGATTTTGAGGCAGTCAGTTACCTAATTTTCAGGGAAAAAGTACCTGAATTTTACCCCCGATCACTCCAATGGTTGGCACTTTTTGAGGAGAAAAAAGTCTAAAAGCCTTATCCAACAATGTTTTTAGATTTATTCAGCAAGCCCTAATTGGTGCTGCATGAAAACACAAAGAAATAGAAAATTTAAGAGCGATTCACTTACTGTCAGTAAGTCCTATTTCCTGTAACCTCCTCTTCAACCCAGACCGGTTACTGTACTGTTCGTAAATCTGGTTCAGGCGCTCTTGGAAAACGGGCAACCCGTTTTGATATTCGGCTAAATCTCTTAATTTGACCAACAATTTAACAGCCTCATCGTAGGATTTAGACTGGGCTTTCTGAATTAGGGACTCGACTTGCTGCCAAACTTGCGCCTCCCGTTTAGCTAAAGTTTGTAGTTCCTCAATTCGCTTGGCTTCCGCTTCTTGTTGTCGCCGTTTTTCTGCCTTTTTTCCTTCCTCAGCAGCAGCCTCAAAAAGTTCTTGAACCGTGCGTCGAGGCTGGTTAGAGGGGGGAGAAGTAGGGATTAATTGAGACAGCTTTTGTTTGAATTTAGCAGATAAATTAGGTTCTCCTTTAGCCAATCTTAATAGGAAATCTTGGCGTTCAGAAGCGGATAATTGAGTAATAGCTTGTTGCCAAGTTTGCTCGGAGATAGTTGTTAGTTTACCACTGGATGCACAAGCAACATTTAATAAGTGTTCGTCCAATTCAAAGATTTCCGTAAAAGCCTTTTGAGATGCAGAAAGTTGCCCCAGTCCGGGGGGTAGAGGAGGTTCTAGTTGCGTCTTATCGATGTCTATATATCCCTCCGATAAGTCAATAGCTTTCAGCCAGGCTAAATATAATCCTCGATAGTCTTGCTGGAGAATTTCTTGGCGTAATCCTATCAATTCCGATAGAATCCCTTCTCCTTCTATCCAGTCATTAAAACCTTCTTCTTGACTAAATTCCCAATCTAAAATTGCCCAATCTCCCGCAAAAGATAAGCTGATATAATTATCGATACAGTAAAGTTCAATTGCTTCTCGGTTGATCAGGGATGTGGGAAAACGAAACATTAATTGCTGTGTTCCCCAGTTGGCGATGTAGTACATGATATCGAAATACCGAGCCAGCACCTGTTTGGGATCGCCTCGAAAATTGCCGTAACTATAGGTGAAACTGGCACTCGTTGCCGTCGGTTTGACGCGGCTCGATAGCTCGCAGATGGCAGCCCTTTCCTCTTGGGTGAGGTGGCGATCGATAGCTTGGAATTCGTAATATTGGTATTCGCTCATGGCGTGCAACCTATCTCAAGGTTTATGATCGATATACTGATAATTGTACGGGGATAGTTAGGGTTTAAAGATAAATTCGACAGGACGGGCGCTCTCAGATGTATTAGGAATAGCAAGAATATGCACATCTCCCGATCTTTACGGATAAGGAAAAAGTTCGGGTGATTACTCGGTAATTTCCCCGCATTGGTCTTTTCAAGAAATCTAATCTATTCCTTTGGATAGTGGCACGGTCAAAATCGATAAGATTACAATTTCTTTTGTTAAGCACTTTAGCGATCGCTGGATATTTCTGCGATTCATTGTCGGCTATTCACTATCAGCTAATTATTAAATTTTATGAAAACAGCCCAATTCGTTGAGATTATCGGGTAGAATGCCAAATTAAAGATATAGCGTTTCCCAATCTCATGAGGTACATCAAAATCTTAACTACTGAATCCCGAATCCTGACTCCTGAATCCCGAATCCTGACTCCTCAAAACCTAAGACTCTGTGCCTCACAACTATGGGAATTGCTATAGATAGTGGGTTAAAACAACTTTAAAACATGATGCTATCACGTTAGATTTAATAGATTTTTATGAAAAAGCGGCTTTATCTGTCAATTCTTTTAGGACTGCTCATCTTATTATTTGTCCTACAATTTCAGTCCGCCACTTATTCTAACAATAATCGCTGTCCCGATAATCTAAAGCCTGTTAAATTGGGTAATCGACCTGTATTTTGTGTCTTAGATCGGAAACGTGCGGAGATTATCAGTAGAAGATTAGAAAGAATTGCTGAGGATAATTCCATCTACAATTCGTTTAATACTAATTACTTAGTCTCTACCACCCAAGACGGACAAAAATCTCGACTAGATATAGAGATTCCCTATCTTTTGATTACCCTTAAGAAAGATGAACGCATAGCGGTTGCCAAAGATGATAATAGCTATGACTGGGAAAAGCCCACTTATTTGATGGATGATAATCAAAAAACTGGCGAGCAAACAATATTAAATGATAATAAATTTGATGAGACTCTGAAATTAGCTATGGTCGAGTTTCAGGGGCAAAATAAAAATCCATTCAGCGATTTGCTTAATAATTTTGATTTATATTTAGCTTCAAGTTTCCCATTGTATTTTTTTCTACATTTACTAGGCTATGGACTTTCTCTTCTAATTTATATATTCTGGATTCAGTCGAAAGATTGGCTGATAAATAATCGAGGATGCTGGACTATTCTTCTTAGCATAAGCTTAATTATATCAGCCTTACTGCTTTCTCGGGTTTTTTCCAATAATTTAGCCGCTTACGCCACTTTTATCATACCAATTATTCTCGGCACTTTAGGAGGTTTCTACGGCTCATTAGAATCTCTCAGAACTTCAAAACTAGACAAGGCTCTAGATTATATCAGGCATTGGGACTCCTCAGATTTACAAACCCATAGAAAAAATCTTGAATCTTTTATCGACAACATAAACAATACTCAAATGCCTGAACCAAAAGATAACTTCCTGGATATAGGTAATACTTTAATAAGTTGCAGCCGAGATCATCAGAAGGAGGTTTTGGAAAAAATTCGTAATTTTGATGATGATAAAAAATTTTCTTTAGTAGTTATCTGCAATTTTTGGGAAAATTTATATCTATTATTAGATAATAATTTGATCGCCACACAGATAATTAAAAATGCGTTCAAAGATTTATATCTTACAAGATTTTATACTATCTGCTATATAGGCTTGAGATTTTATGAACAATCAATAGCATGGGACAATTCAAACCCGCTCAATCTTAATAAAGTTTCTCAAAAACAATCAAAAATGAGCAAAAATTTAAGAGCATTAAAAGATTTACTGAAATAGTTATCCCTCGGTCAGCCGCTAAAAGTGAACATTCAAAAATGAAGCTATAGGCTAATTGTTTGGATAAACTCACTCTAGAAATATTCGAGGGTAAATAACTTGAAAATACCGGATAAAACCACCATAGCGAGTCGCAAGATCCTTTAATTTTTCGGGATTTACCCGATTCTCTGATTTTTCCTGATCGTCGCCATTAACGATCTATTTTTCGGAATCGGGAGGATCATACCATTTTTCTTTATTCGTGGCAAGTATATTACACTTTTCTTCTTTTCTGGCAGAGGAGTTGGGGGTGAGGGCAATTAACCATCTCTGCCATTACTTTTGAAAAATGGTATAACGATTTTTCTACCTACCGAAGTAAAGATTTACTCCTTCCTTCAACCGCTTTTACCCGGAAAGCGGGATCGCTGGCCCGGTTAGGTTTTCTTTTCATCGTTACCTGCGCCACTTTAACGCCTAAACCGACAAAAGCGACGATAACGATCGCGCCTGTCGCGTCCGGTTCGGGAACGCTGGCGAGGGTTGTCGAGGCGAGACTGGCGATCGCTTGATGGGTTACGGTCGTGGGATGGAAACCGTCCCAGAAAAGATACTCGGAGGGTTTCGCGCAGATTTGGCCGGTAGTGGTATTTAAACAAGCGTCCGTGACATTGGTTAAACCGTAGCGAGACGGATCGTTGTAGGTGTTCTCGAAGAGAGAGTAGATATCCAGCGGGATCAGAGTGGCCGCAGTCGAGGGAGCGTTTTGGAGGGTTTCAAGCGCCGTGGCTAATTTCTGATTATGCTTTAGGGCTAGATCCGTCATCCCCGGTATTCCCGCCTGACTGGGTAATTTCCCGAGATCTGGTAGATTCGGAACGATCACCGTTTTCGCCCCGACCCCAGGGGAGATCAGGGTTTGAACCGCCGCGATAATGTTACCGACTACGGCATCGGGGTTGTTACTGAAACCGAAAAGATAGTCGTTAGCCCCGGCCCAGACGACGAAGAGATCGCGAGCGTCGAAAGTTGATAGGAACGGGTTCGAGACGAACGAGTCGATCTCGTCGAGTAATCCGGGAAAATCCCCCGTGAACAAGAGTTCGGCCACGTTCTGGCGACTGCTGGTGGCCCCGCCGTAGGCAAGATTCAGCACCGCGCTATCTGGCAGTCCGAAATCCTGCTGTAAATACTCGATCCAGAGCGGACCGTTAGAAAAGCGCCCGTTCGCGTAGGGGGGACTAGGTGGGTAAGGGTAAGGGGAAAGATTGCCCGTTAGTTTATATAAATTTCCCGGATCCGATAGGCTATCGCCGAATACCTGAAAACTATCGAAGGTTGCCCCTAGGGTCTTGAAAGGAGAAAGGAGAGTGAAGAAGGTAATTCCCGCCGTGGCGATTAGTGATTTTGTTAATAAATATTTCATCGAAAAACTGGGTCTGAAACCCGCCCTTTAGCGATAACGGAGGGCGGCTTTATACAAGTTAGTGAGAAACAATTAAACCGTTAGAACGACGGATTAACTGAATCTTGCTAACAGTTATCTGTCCCAATCGTTTCCAACTGGTATCGCTTATAGATAACTGTTTTTCGGTATCTCCACTAATATAACCAATTCCTTTGGGAGAAGAAACTAAATCTCCTTTACGGAACCCATGTCTTGTGGTAGAGCCACCATATTTACGTAGTTTACCACCCTTAGAAAAAACCATCAGGTGAAGTTGACGACGACTAATAGGAGGACGTTTGATGACAGCAAAGGGAGCGTTCGTTACTTTGACAGAACCCTTCCAATCATATCTATGTCCATTAGAAGCGTGAAATGGCAAATAATCTAAAAACTGAAAACAGGCAAGATCAATTCCATCGTTAGCATGACTTTCTGGTGATTGTTCTGCTTTATTTTTGGACTTTTCTAGTCGCAAATATTTTCTGAGATTAGAGGTTTGCCAACCAAAGCGAGTATGGACTGTTTCCAATTGAGACTGACAGGGGGACAAGCAAGCTGAAAAGCTTATGTAGCATAAAATACAGACACAGACTCCAAAAAAAGATAAGTCATATTTACCATATATGACCTAAATAACGAAAATGATAAGTGAATTATACCAGAAAGTGTTAGAAAATGAACTGGGGCGAGCCAGATATCTACTGTTGTTAATGGTAGTTGGAACCTGGCAAATACTAAAGCAAGCTAAGTTAGAGATATTAGCTGAAGCCTTACCAATACCAATCCTGTTTGAGAGTCGGAGAAAAAAACTAAAAAGATTTTTAAAGCTGGAAATTCTGAATATTGAAAAAATCT